>JBAZGP010000073.1:0-11980 GCA_041652835.1 Lutibacter sp.
GGAGATGAATGGTGCTGGACTGAGCAAATAGATAATTATGTTAATAAATACGGTTGGAGAATTTGGAAAGCATAACCCTATTTATTTAATCAATTAAAAAAACGTAAAAAATCAGTGTTATGAAACTTGAAAAACAAACGATCAAACTCCGCACCGATAACAACGGCCAGCCATACTTCTGTGGCCGGGTTCATTTCGTCAATGAACATGCCTTTGATTCGGTCTCAGATATTGAGTGTATTGTTGAAGTATCTTATTATCAAGAAATGGAGACAATAAAACTGTTCGATATTCAGGCACTCGATGAGAATCAAGAATCAATAGATTTTGAATTTGAAATCGACATGGATGGTATTCGTGAAAATATTTTTAAAGCAATTGAAATAATAAATTAAAAATTAAAGTAG
Source organism: Lutibacter sp. (assembly GCA_041652835.1). GTDB lineage: Bacteria > Bacteroidota > Bacteroidia > Flavobacteriales > Flavobacteriaceae > Lutibacter. Next base: position 408 of record JBAZGP010000073.1, read on the forward strand.
TGGAAAATAATTTAGAATTTTACGACAAACTCCGAACCGTTCCAGCTGAGGCTCAAAAGACAATTGGTGCAGGAAGGTTAAAGGGATTCACCGATACGAACCCAATGTGGAGGATAAAAAAACTAACCGAAACATTTGGCGTTTGCGGAATCGGGTGGAAATACGTAATAACCGATCAAAAGATCGAGAAGGGCGGGAACAATGAACAATCAGCTTTTGTCACAATTGATTTGTTTGTAAAAATAGAAAACGAGTGGAGTGAGGCTATCCCCGGCGTTGGGGGTTCATCTTTTGTGGCAAATGAAAAAGCTGGACTTCACACCTCTGATGAATGTTTTAAAATGGCTCTTACTGATGCTATTTCGGTAGCATGTAAGGCACTTGGAATGGGTGCAGATATTTACTATGCGAAAGATGCCACTAAATATGATAATGATGATAAGAAAATAACACTGGAAAGTATTGATGAAATAAGGGTGGCATTGAATAATTATTACAACGAACACAACCCAGACCTTCAAAACATGTTGCGATATTTTAATCTTGGCAGCTTTGACGACTTTTCGTCAGAACAACTTAAAACTATTTACAACGGACTATTGGAAAGGAAAAAGTTATGAAAAGCATGTATATTGGAAGTGGTGATGTTGCTTTTTTAATGGCCGGTACAACAACGAAAACACATCTTAGCTTATTGGCTCGTTTTTGTAGTGGTGAAATTCCTTACTACAACGCAAAACTAAGTCCAATTGATGCTTGTCGTGCCGGAGCTATACTTGAAGATAGGTTTCTGTTATCGTTACCTGATAATTATTTTCCACAATACAAGGCAACATCAAACGAAATGGATGTTTTTAAGTGTTCACTTGATTTTGCAGAAATTGAAAACGGAAAATTAAAAAGCGCAATCGAACTAAAAACAGTTTGGTTTGAAGATATTGTAACAATTGAACCTACTGTTGAATATGTAAAAAAGAAATATTCAAAATATTATGACCAGATTCAAGAGCAATTATATTGCACCGGACTAAAAGAAATAACATTGATTTTCATTCCAGTATATACTTACATTGACGAAGTAAACCAAGAAAGGGTTATTGAAGATAGTGAAAAAATTACAATTGTCATATCAATGGATGAAGATCGTATTAAGGAAATAAAGGAACGTGCAAAAATATTTCAAACAATAAAAGATTATTACACTAAAAAATAAAATTATGATCAATGTTGGGATTTGTTTAACTGATTTACCAAAGGCTAAGATAACTGAATCAAAGAATGGTAAAAAATACATCAATATAGTTGTTGATGAAAGAAGAGAACCTGATCAATATGGTAATACGCACACCGTGTATATTTCTCAATCAAAAGAGGAAAGAGAACAAAAACAAGATAAGGTATATGTGGGCAATGGAAAAGAATTTAAGTTTGAAAAAAAGCCTGATTCAGCATTGAATGTACCCAACCCCCCCAACCCGATTGATGATATGGTAGAAGACCCATATTCGGATTTGCCTTTTTAGAATGGTATTAAAATAATTTGTTTTTTATTTCCATTTTAATATCTTTGTATTAATAATTAATAAATTATATTTTATGGAAACAAAGATTTGTTTTAAGTGCAAATTAGAAAAACCAATTTCTGATTTTTATAAGCATTCACGCATGGCAGATGGACATTTGAATAAATGTAAAGAATGCAATAAAAATGATTCTATTAAAAACTACGAATCCCATTGCACTAACGATGTGTGGATGGAAAAAGAACGGAACAGGAATAGGGGCAAGTATCATAGGCTTGAGTATAAGGGAAAATACAAGCCAACATTTGATTCTAAAAAAGAATCTATGTGTAAATATAAATTAAAGTATCCAGAAAAACAACTTGCAAAAAATAATAGTGGACACATAAAATGTAAAGAAGGAATAGAAAAACATCATTGGTCGTATAATGACGAACACTATAAGGATGTGTTATTTTTGTCTAAAAAAGACCACAACACAGCTCATCGTTTTTTAATTTACGATCAGGAAAGAATGATGTACAGAAACATACACTTAATACTATTGGACACCAAAGAAAAACATTTGGAATATATTTCTGAAAAAATAAAAACTGAGGGTTAGTCCCGATAACAAAATTCCACTTCAACCTGGATAAAGTTAACGGAAAAAGAATGGTTTGTGTTGAGTAATTTAACAATTAAAAATAAATACATGGCAGCTATTATAAGAAACTCAAATTTATTTTGTACATGTTGTGGTGGTGAATTTAAACTACAATACCCAATACCAAGTAGTGACATGATCAATAAGACAAATCAATTTACAGCCCTTCATAAAGACTGTAAACAAACATGGGTAGAGCCAGAGGTAGATCAATCAAAAAACTTAAAAGACAAAATGATGTTCTGGCTTTCGCAGGGTGAGCGGGGTATTAGTTCTGAAACGATGTTTACGGTGTTAGCCGGTGATGATAACTGGTGTTTGCCTAAACATAGATATTCGTACCCATGTGATCCTGATGATTTTCGTCGTTGTTATTTGCTTTTAAAAACTATCCCTGAATGGAAACCAGAATTATATAAGCTCAAGCGGCTTTCCCCTGTTTGGTCAAAATTGGTTGATAATTGGGATAAATTAACCGAGATGCTTGAAGAGCAAATGAAAACCCACAAACCTAATGGGATGTATGAATTAATGAAAAGCTTTGGCTGTTAATCTTTTAAAATGGAGATAACGATTCCTTTCATCATTAAAACTATTGAAAATTACTTCAATCTTCCAGAAGGTTCGATCCAAATCAAAACACGAAAGAGGGAAGTAGTACAAGCCCGGCAAATTGCCATGTTTTTTTCGAAGAATCTCACCAAATCATCGCTCGCTTCAATTGGTTCACAAATTGGGCATAAAGACCATGCCACCGTACTACATGCCTGTAAGACAGTCAATAACCTTATTGATACTGATAAGCAATTCAGTAATGATTGCGATGAGATTTGCAAACAATTAAAAACAGAGCCATATATCACAAAAGAGGAAATATTTGAGGCAATAAATCAAGCCTTAATTCAGCGATTTGTCGAGGTTGTTCAGTGGAAAAATAAAATTAAATCATTATTATGAAATTACATTTTAAAAACCATATTTTGCAGAGGCACGGAGCAATTAAAAGGATTGGGAATTTAAAAATTATGATATGAATAGGATACATAAAGTTATTGGAGATAGAAATACTCCAATTCCAGTTAGACTCAACAACAAAAGAGTTGGAACTATAAAACCAGTTGAAGGTGGATAACAATATTTTTCGCTAAATCATAAATTTGGTGGTGAAATATTCAATACTGTCAGAGAAGTTCAAAAATCGCTTGAATTTTCAGACGAAGATTAATTAGCGTTATAACGGCTGGCGGTATGAGCTGAAACCGATTTGAAACACAACATTATCAATATGATATGAACTTGATAGAACTACATACTTTGACTTACGCACCGAGACGGTTTTTGCTTATACCGTGTGTTGTGTGCATGTAGCTTCCAGTTCAGTTCAATCGAAGAACAAAACCTTTTTCTTTTCTTTTTTGTGCGGTGGGAAAAAAATAAATTTAAAATAAAATAATATGAGAAAAGTATTTTTAATGCAACCAAGACGATCAGGTAAGACAACAAAGGCAATGTATGAGTTTGTTAAAGACCCTGATAACACAATTTTTGTTACACACAATTATGATATGGTAAAATATATTCACAATAGAGTTGGTGGTAACTTAAAAAACTTCACATCTTCCAATCAGTTTAAAAACAAAATTATTGTAAGAAGACCTAAAAACATAATATTGGATGAATATATGTTTTTTAAAAACAGAGATGAAATTTATAAAGAAATTCAAGTAATCCAACCTGAAAATGTTTATATATTTTCAACTTCTGATAAATTGTATGATAAAAAAATATTTGATTTTGTAAAAGAAAATAAGCGAACAACATCATATCAAGATTTATTACAAAAATATGGTGATAAATTGACAGATTATATTGAAAAACAAATTTATGATTTATATTATAATTTTTTGACTGATAATGATACTATTTTAATTGATGTTGATTTTGGTGGAAATATGAAAGATAGAAGTGATTTGATAGGTATTTTAGGTAAAGAACAATATGGTATTGAAATCATTAATTCGTATTTATCTTAAAAGGGTTGGAGAAAAAAGAAAAGAAAAAGATTTACAAGCAGAAACTTTATTCGGAGACGAAATGTAGCACTTGCTTATAACGTTGAAGCTATGACCAGTAAAGGATTACGGGCTTCGTGCCTGTCAAAATACACCGAAGCTGATGCGAGCTACAACGTTGGATTAACTACCGAAAACTTTATTGGTTATAGCTTGTGTTAGCGTTTCGTGCTTTATTTCAGATTATTAACAATTAAAATATAGTTAAATGATACCAAAAGAAAAAGCCTTAGAATTAGTAAGAACTAATTTTGAAATACTTGCAAAAGCGAGTGGATATAAAGGGATGAAAAGCGTTGCTGATACTCATACATTTGGAAAATTAGAAGCTCTGTCTAAAAAACTGGCTGAAAAAACAATTGAATGTATAATAAAAGAAAATCACTTTTTAGATGATTTCAAAGTCGAGCTTACTGGAAAATTAGTAAAGCGGATTGAATATTGGGAACAGGTCAAAGCTGAAATGCTGTCTTTATAGCATGAACGCTAACGGCTTACTGCTATGCGTAGGCGGGGATTTGAAACACACATTTGTCAAACTTTATAAAACTTAAATTAGAATGAATACACTTGAAATTACCACTAAAACCCCGCTTACGTATGAGCAGATGTTAGCGGTTGCCCTTACTTCTCCAGCTTTAAAATGGCGGTCAGATAGAAAAGGTAGCGCTGCTTACCCTGCAAATTATCGGGGTCGAGTTCCTTTAAAAGTAAAATTGGCTAAAACTGTAAAACCTGATTTGATGGAATTTGCACCAATTTTAGGAATTACAAAAGATACGATAGCCTTAAAGGATAATGAATATTACGTTTGGGTTAACTCATACGGTGCTGTATCTGCAATATTGGAAAATGGTAAACAATTAGGGTTACTCCCTTCTGAGTTCGATGTCGTGGCGTGGCACTCTTAGGGTTACCGCTAACGGGATTTGTATATAAAATCGGTGGCAATTGATTGCAGGACTTTTCGCATACCGATAAACTTTCAAAACTGCACAGTGGTTCAAATTGACACCAAACCGCCACTGTTTTATATACAAGGTTATGGTGCGTTTTTATTATGGAACTTGCAATAAGTGTTTTAGGTTATGTACTTCTTTGGGCTGCAACTGGTGTTGGCAGAAAAGACGGTAAAGAAATAAAGTTTATGAGCGGTAAATGGTGGTTAATTTTCGGATTGATTACTACGGGAGCGTATATTATCAAAAATTCGGAGAGTTGGTTTTAAATGCACCATAACGTTGGGTATATGAAAAGTAGCCCAACCTCAAACTTTTAACAACGCACGAAACTTTCATGGGCTATTTTTTATATACCGTGTTAGTTGCCAGTTATTTATTTGATTATCAACTTTTAAAATTAAAATACAATGAAGAAAATTAGCACACTTTACAAAAAAGACCCGAATGATTTAAGTAGGGTAATTAACGAAATTACACCCGAAAATAAATGGGTAATTGATGGCGAAGGTATTCCAACACGTAAATTTGATGGAACTGCAACCGCGATTATTGATGGCGAATTATACAAACGCTATGATGTTAAGAAAGGAAAGCAAGTACCAGCAAATGCGATACCATGCCAAGGCCCTGATGAAATTACAGGACACTGGCCACACTGGATTAAGTGCGACAGAAACAACCCTGCTGATAAATGGCATTTTGTGGGGTTTGATGCTTTAGAAAATAAAGAAGATGGTACTTATGAACTTTGTGGCGAAAAATTACAAGGCAACCCCGAACATTTAACTGGACACATTTTGGTTAAGCACGGGATTGAAGTATTGCCAGTAACCGATTTCTCTTTTGAAGGATTGAAAAACTACTTATCAAATTCGGAATTAGATATTGAAGGTATTGTTTTTCATCATAAATCTGATGGGCGTATGTGTAAAATTCGTAAATGCGACTTCGGTATCAAGCGGGCTGTTTTATAATTGGCACTAACGGTCGCAAATAACAGCAGTGGCGTGTTTTCGCACTGTCCTGTCAAGTTTGCACCAATGCAGCCATTGACTGTTATTTGTTGTTAACTGCTGTTTTTATTTCTTTCATTATCAGTACTTTAAAATTATTTTCACTTTTGATGAAAAAAAGTATCAATATTTGATACAACCTATTGAAATTATATCTATATTTGATACATCAATCAGAGACAAACAAACTGGTTGCAAACACAAAACAAAATGAAAACAGCAGAACAAATTAACAACAAAAGACAAATTGCTCGCGAAATTACCAGAATGCCTTTTTATCAAGTGTATTATACCCAAAAAAGCGTATTAACTGCAATGGAAAATAATGAAATACCAGAAGATGTTATTTTTAGAGCAAAACAAGCTGTTGCTGAAAAAATTAACGAATTTGGAAAAGCATTTTAAAATGATCACAGTCGAACAAATACGGGCGTTCTTAATTGAACGCCCTTTACTAACAGATAGAGGTCTTTCAAAAGAAGCTGGGCTATCTGATTCGTACCTCGGGAAAGTCCTTCGAGGTGATTTGAAACTAACTGAAAACTCAATTGCAAAATTAGAGCCTATACTCTCGAAGTACGGTTTTAAATAGCAGTTAACGATGGCGGTATGGTTAGTTGGGGATTAGAAACCACGAACCTATCCGCCGAGTAGAAACTTAATAAATAGTATAAATGATGAATAACGCAGAGAAACCCCAATTAACTATACCACGGGTTAACTGCTGGCCTTTATTAATCTTAAAATGACAGACAAGGAAAGAATATTAATTCAAATATCAGCAATGACAGCTTATGCAACAACAGAACATAGGCTTTTATCTGAAAATACAGTAAAATGGGAACATATTAACGAAAATACTCCACTAAAAAAAGGAGATATAGTTTGCGGAATGACTAACCCAAATCATAAGTTCGGAGTAGCTTTTTTTGAGGAACGAACTAGATATGGTGATTTTGTTGTAAAAGAAATAGGAACGAATAAAACTTGCAACTATACAAATGAAATGTTTTTAGTGCTTAGAAATTTTCCTGATATGTACAAATTATGTGGAATTGAACATTTGACAATGCTGAAAATTAAAAAGGCACTATATAATATAGACCATTTCCGATTTGTCAGAGTTGAATTTGAACAAAATAAACTGATAATTACAGTGAGAAAGAAATGGACCTCAGACTTAGTATCATTCAATTTCGAATACTCATGCCCGATTTCAAAAATAACAATAAAATCACTGAAAACTAAAATCGAAGCAGAGTCTTTGGCTTGCAGTTAACGCTGATGTATAGCGGCAGTAAGGGATGCGAAGCGGTGAAATGTCGGGCTACATTGAAGACGAAACGGGATTGAATGACCTGATACCAATAGTTGCCCTTATTGACCGCTATACAAAGTTGGCAGTCAGGTTTTTATTGAGAGTCAAAACACTAAAAATTAAATAATTATGGAACGAACAATTTTATTTAGAGGTCAAAGAAAAAATACGGAGTGGATGTTTGGTGATTTGCTTGAATATGAGGGCAAAATGCAAATTGTACAGCATCACTTTAACGGCAAATGGAGCATTGAAAGAAATGATGTAGTTGCTGAAACGGTTGGACAATTCACAGGAGAAACAGACATTAAAGGGATTAAAATATTTGAGAAAGACAAAGTAACTTCTGAAAAATGGGGAATTGAAGGAACTGTGATCTTTGATACCGGATGTTTCTCAGTCTTATTGACCGTTGCAAATTGTCTATTGTGGGATGTCGGTCAAAAACCTGCATTATTTGAGTTCGATGATCTCATTGTCGCAGCGCAATAAACTTGCTGCCAACGGTGAAGCATACACGCAGGGCTTTTGTCTGTCAAAAACCGATAACGATAAAACGAGTAAATAACCTTTAAAATACCGAGCGATGGAATTAATAGCATTACAGAAAATACAAAAGCAAATTGAAGATTTAAGGATCGAACAATTTCACGGACTTTCAATTGAAACAATGGACACTAAACTGCATTCGATTGAAATGGAAGTATTCAAATTAATGGATAAAGTGTGCGAGGGCAAAGCCGATGGCACGAGCGAAAAAGACTTGCGGGTATGCGAAGTTATTGCCAGTGCTTGGATCAGTGTCAAAGAGCGATTACCTGAATTTAATACGCTTGTTTTAGTTAATTGCAGTGTCTATGGAAGGTTCTTAGCATCCTATGAATTTATAGGTGAATTTCAAGGCGAAAAATACGGAAATTGGAGACATAACGAGGAACTTGGAATACTGCCACCTACTCACTGGATGTCGATACCTGAATTGCCAAATTAGCATTGGCTATAACTTGTAAATATAAACAGTTTAAAAAATTAAACCATGCAATTAACTTAATATCAAAAACAAAGTTTGCAAAAATTAGGAGAAAGCATACAGTTGGGGAAATGGAGTAATGATGCGCTGGTTGAATTAATTAAACTATCTGGTGATTTTCTTAATTTGCAAACAATTGCAGATTTTGCAGAATCAAACAAAATAAGCTATCAGGCTGCAAAAAAAAATACAGGTCACAGAAAAAATATTGAAATATTTAACACTAAATTTATTATTGATAACGATTAAAAAAATATTATTATGGCAAAAAAAAACAACATTAGGGGTTTTAGCAACGTAAAAACTACTATAATTTATTATCACTTGAGCGATATTTTGATAAGCAAAATTTTCTCACCTATAACCTGCATTGTAATATGACCTTAAAGGTAGATACATACCGTCTTTGTGCCTGTGGTTGTGGACGTGAAGTCTATCAAAATAGGAACTCTACGATCAAAAATAAACTTCACCCTAACTGCCAACTTAAAGCGGTTTATTCGAAGAAAAAGAAGTCTGACCCGAAAGATTCTTTTTTTACGGGAAAATCTAAAAAAAAGTCAAATAAGTTCGACTTTTACAAAACCGATGCTTGGAAATATTTTTCAAGATATGTTAAAACATTCTATGCCGACAATGATGGCAATATGTTTTGTTCTACTTGTAATAAACCTATTATTGCAGCTACAAAAGATTGTCAAGCCGGACATTATATTAAAGTAATGGATATGAGTAAAACAAATTATTCCGTTGCTTTAGAGTTTACAAACGTATTGCCTCAATGCTATCAATGCAATAAACACGGTGGAGGTCGGCAGGATATTATGAGAACTAAATTAGTTAAATTGTTTGGTGAATCAGCATTAAATGATTTGGATATTAAGAAAAACAATTCATGCAAACTTGACCCCGTAGTGCTTGAATATTACGCAAATTATTACAAAGAAAAACTTAATAATCTTTTAAAAGAAAGAGACATTAAAGATTTTTGGAAATCAAAATAGCCGCTTTTAATTTAGAATGATTACAAACTACGTGATTTGTTTGTAGTTACAAAAATTATATTTAATTTTAATATCAAAAAATTAAATTCAAATTTATGCAAGTAGGTCAAAAAGTAAAATGGAAATCATCTTGTATTATAAAACAAGGTGAAATTGTGGCAGTTGTTAATCCAAATGAATATCCAACTGAAACTTTCGAACGATTAGGGTTACATGAAAAAGGAATGAGATTTAATGCTTACGGAGGTGGTATGCCACGAAGCAATGAATCATTTTTAGTTGCACTCCATGAAACAAAAAAGGTTAGAACTCAAAAATTGTATTGGCCTTTAGTTTCACTACTTAAATCAATTGATAGTTTCAAGTAAAGTTCTATTAAATGAATAGGTTATAATGTACTGTTTTTAATTTAGACTGATTCTTAATGTTTTAAATTTTAAATTTGTTTTATGAAAGAATCGACATATCTATCACTGTCATATTTAATTTCGAGATCTGCCTTTGATTTGGCGTGGGATGATTTTTTCTATGACAAACTGATATGTGAAAGCAATATTAAAGAATTTGTTAAATGGTTGATAATTTAGTAAAATGAAAATAATATGATCTATCTATATTACAAATTTTCAGACCTCGACAACGAACATCAATTTGGGATACACAATGGAAATAATATATCTGATGTTTATGTGGTTTGGGTTTGGTTTTATCTTGGAAAATATCTTGCAAATAATAAAGTAAATATCCTAAAATCAGGTTTTTGTTTATACCCATACAGTTTATTTGAAGGCAAGGTAATTAAAAGTTATAAATGTAATGGTTCGGCCAAAACCGTGGCAAAATTAATCTGTAATGCAATAAAAAAGAAACTAAAATTTTATGGATATGAGTAATAATGCGATCTATCGACCAACCGGTTCTGCTTCTGAGTATTCTGAATGGGCTTGCAATTTTTACGTTGGATGTTCAAATAACTGCTCTTACTGCTACCTTAAAAAAGGTATTGGGGCTAAAATATTAGGCGGTCGTGTTCCTACTTTAAAAAAATGTTTTGGGGATGAAGATCATGCTTTGCAAGTATTTGAAAGTGAATTATCATTCAATATTATTGAACTTCAAAAACACGGTTTGTTTTTTAGTTTTACAACCGATCCATGTTTGCCCGAAACCATAAAATTAACGCTTAAAGCTGTTACTATTTGTCAGCGTTATGACGTTCCTGTTAAGATATTAACCAAAATGGAAAATTTATCTAATGACGTTAAATATGGTTTTGGATTTTTGCCAAAAAGGAATTTAATAGCTATTGGGGTAACATTAACCGGACACGATGAACTTGAACCAAATGCAAGTCAAACCCATCAACGAATAAGGCTATTGAAGAGAAGCAAGGAACTTGGGTTTAAAACATGGGCAAGCATTGAACCGATCATTGATTTTGAAGGCAGCTATAAAATGATCGTTGAATCAATTTGTTTCTGTGATTTATTCAAAATTGGTTTGATGTCTGGTAAAAAGTATTCCCAAACAGAAATACTCACATTTTTTTCAGCGGTTACTTATACGCTTGGTTTTTTAAACCCTAATGCAAAATTTTACTTCAAAGATTCTTTTTTGAAAGCCGCCAAAATCAACCGGGCTGATCTTCCCAAAAATTGCGTTGGTCGAGATTATAATATTTTTAATCAATAATTATGAAAACGAAGAAATTAATAAGGTATAGGTTGGCAGTAAGCCGGGTATTTCCGGCAACACATAAAAGAGCGGGCGAACCTACTTTTTTTGTGGAAAAACTGGAGAGAACGCTTGAATTAAAGTATTCAAAAGTTCACCTTGAATTGGAGTTAATAAAAATCCACACCATCCGGGGCAACTACAAACTTTGGAAAAAACGCTTTGAAAAGATCAACCGGGGCGAAGCTGTTCTGGAATTGTATTACTGGGAAAAACCCGGAGGATGCTATGTTGAAGGTAACAAGCAAATTGTTTTTTGCCAATTATCCAA
>JBAZGP010000074.1:0-11901 GCA_041652835.1 Lutibacter sp.
CTTTCAGGCCAAAAAAACGCCCTTTTTCAACTTTATAAAAATCTTCCAATTGCAGTGAAAGATTATCTAAATTCTATTGAAAAAAGTGAGTTTGTAAAAGAAAACTCTGCTTTGGATGAAATCAAGACTGAAACTAAAACATCAAAAAGAACAATTTTAGACCAAATAACTTTTGAAAATTATAGTTATTATTTAGGTTTTAATAAATTATAATAACTGTTCAAAAACTTAATAATAGAATAACCAACTTCTTTTCCTAAATTCACAGGAACAGCATTTCCAATTTGTTTGTATTGTTGCGCAATTGAACCTTCAAATTTCCAATTGTCAGGGAAAGTTTGAATTCTTGCATATTCTCGAATTGTAAACGGTCGAGTTTCTTCGGGATGACATCTTTCAGTTTGTTTTTGTGCAGGACTACAAGTTAAAGTTAAACAAGGTTCATCCCATCCAATTCTTCTTGCAATTCCTGTTTTTCCACCACCAAGATGAAAACTTCCACCCATAAATTCTCTCTGAATCTCTAAAGGTAAATCTCTCCAATATCCTTTTTGTGGAACAAGTTTCAACACATCAATCTTACTTTTGGGGTATTTTGAACCTTCAGATTTTGGAACATCACAATCAAACAAATCTCCTTTTTTTAAAGCATCTTTTAAATCATATACTTTTTTATAAGGCTTTGGATATTCATATTTTAAATCAATATCCTTTCTAATTCCAACCAAAATTAATCTTTCCCTTTTTTGTGGAACATTAAAATTAATCGCTTTTAAAACTTGTACAGGTACAACATTATAACCAATTTCATCTAAAATAGAAATCATTCCTTGTAATGTTTTGCCATTTTCGTGACTTAACAATCCACGAACATTTTCACCAATACAAATAGGTGGATTTACTTCCTTTACAACTCTTGCAAATTCATAAAATAAAGTTCCCCTTGCATCTGCCAAACCTAATTTTTTTCCGGCATAACTAAATGCTTGACAAGGAAATCCGCCAGTTACAATGTCAACTTTATTTTCATAATCAATGAAACTAAAAGATTTTATATCACCTTCCAAAACATTCCAATTTGGTCGATTTGTTCTTAAAGTGTTACAAGCCCATTTATCAATTTCATTTAAAGCGATACATTTTAAACCAGCTTTTTCCATTCCAACAGCCAATCCGCCGGCTCCAGCAAAAAGTTCTAAAACTGTATATTCATGATGTGGTTCTACATAATTTGAAGTTGTTTCTTGAATATTACCATTTAAAAAGCCAGAAAATAAAGTATCAACATCAGATTTTCTATAAACTCTATAGTTGCTTATTGGTTCACGAACGGCAGTTAATTTACCTTCTTTATCCCAACGTCTTAAAGTTTCTTTACTTTTACCGATATATTCAGAAGTTTCTGAAAGCGTCATATATTCATTCATAACCAAATTGTTTAACCTTACACAATGGTTACAAATTTAAAAGAAAAAATGGAATCGCCAAACGAATAGAAAAGAAAAATTCAACAGTTAACAGTAGTTTTATTATTACTGGTTTATGTGTTTTTTACGCGCCAATCAAGTCGCCATTTCCTTTGGTGGGCAAATTGCTATAACCCATTAAATATTCATCCACTTTTCTTGCGGCTTCTCTTCCTTCAGAAATAGCCCAAACGATTAGCGATTGTCCTCTGCGCATATCGCCGGCAGTAAAAATATGAGGAACATTTGTTTGATATTCTGTGGACTGATAGTTGCCTCTAACGTTGGTTTCAATTCCCAATTGCGCACTTAATGTTGTTTCCGGACCTGTAAAACCAAGCGCCAAAAGCACCAATTCACAAGGCCAAACTTTTTCAGTTCCTGGAATTTCTTCTAAAGTTGGTCTTTGTCCAGGCAACGTAATCCATTCAACTTGCACAGTTTTTAAACCTATTAAGTTTCCAGCTTTGTCTGTCATAAATTCTATGGTAGAAATAAGCCAATTTCTGTCGCAGCCTTCTTGGTGAGAAGTGGTTGTTTTCAATTTTAAAGGCCAAAAAGGCCAAGGTGTTGTTTCGCTTCTTTTTTCGGGCGGTTTCGGCATAATTTCAAAGTTGGTTATACTTTTTGCACCCTGACGGTTTGAAGTACCAATGCAATCGGAACCCGTATCTCCACCGCCAATTACAATAACATTTTTTCCGGTAGCTAAAATTTCTTCTTCGGTAATTTTAATTCCTGCATTTCGTTTATTTTGTTGCTTTAAAAAGGTCATAGCTTGCACAACACCTTTATTATCTTCTTCTTTAACTTGAACTATTCTGCTTTGGGTAGCGCCACCACATAAAACTACAGCATCAAAGTTATTTAACTTTTCTACCGGATAATTTACACCCACATGAACATTGGTTTTAAATTGAATACCTTCTCCTTTTAAAACTGCAATTCGTCGGTCAATAATTTCTTTTTCCAATTTAAAGTTTGGAATTCCGTAGCGCAATAAACCGCCTAAAGCATCGTCTCTTTCAAAAACGGTTACCAAATGTCCTGCGCTGTTCAATTGTTGAGCTGCCGCCAACCCTGCTGGTCCCGAACCAATTACTGCAACTTTTTTGTTGGTTCTTTTAGCTGGAGGTTGGGCAACAATCCAACCATTTTCAAATCCTTTTTCTACGATGTTTTTTTCTAAATTTTCAATGGTAATTGCCGGTTTTATAATCCCCAAAACACAAGCTTGTTCGCAAGGTGCTGGACACAATCTGCCTGTAAATTCAGGAAAATTATTGGTGGAATGTAAAATTTCCAGTGCTTTTTTCCAGTTTTTTTTATGAACAGCGTGATTAAAATCGGGAATTAAATTTCCAAGTGGACATGCGCTATGACAAAAAGGAACACCACAATCCATGCATCGTGAACCTTGTTTTTCCATTTCTTCAGTTTCTAATGGAATTGTAAATTCTTTGTAGTGCTGAATCCTTTCTTCTATAGAAGCATAAGTTTCTTCTTTTCTTTCAAACTCTTTAAATCCTGTAACTTTTCCCATAACTAAACTGTTGCCGCATTAATATTATTTTCTTCTTCAAGCCTAACCAAAGCTTTTTTGTAGTCGGTAGGCATCACTTTTACAAAATGAGTTAAACTTTTTTCCCAATCATCTAAAATCCGATAAGCCAAATCGCTGTTGGTATATTTAAAATGATTTTTTATCAATTTTTTTAACTCTTTTTCGTCTTCTTTAGAAATAAAGTCAAATTCTACCATTTCCATATTGCACAATCCGTTTGCGAAATTCTTCTTTTCATCAAAAACATAGGCAATACCACCGCTCATTCCTGCTGCAAAATTTCTTCCAGTTTTGCCTAAAACTACTACTTTTCCGCCTGTCATATATTCACATCCGTGGTCGCCAACACCTTCAACAACGGCTATAGCACCTGAATTTCTTACACAAAAACGTTCGCCTGCAATACCATTAATGTACGCTTCGCCGTTGGTGGCGCCATAAAGAGACACATTGCCTACAATAATATTTTCTTCGGAAGCAAAAGTAGCTTCATCGGGTGTTTTAATAATTAATTTTGCTCCGGACAAGCTTTTTCCCAAGTAATCGTTGGTGTTTCCATCAATTTGCATGGTCAATCCTTTTGTTGCAAATGCCCCAAAACTTTGTCCGGCGGAACCCTTGAATTTTATGTTTAGAGTATCTTCAGGCAAGCCATTTTCTCCATATATTTTTGACAATTCATTACTTACAATTGCGCCAACAGTTCTGTCGGTATTTTTAATGGGAAATTCTAAATACATTTTTTCTTTTCTGTAAATCGCCGGATGTCCCATTCTAAGAATATCAAAATCCAATACATTTTCCAATTCGTGATTTTGGTGTTCGGTGTTGTGCAATGGTTTATGCGTTTTCGGTTTGTATAAAATAGGAGATAAGTCGAGCCCTTTTGCCTTGGCATGCACAATGGCTTTATTAACGTTTATTTTTTGACTTTGGCCGACCATTTCATTGATGGTTCTAAAACCCAATTGTGCCATAATTTTACGCAATTCTTTGGCAACAAAATACATAAAATTAATCACGTGCTCTGGAGTTCCTTTAAAGTTTTTACGCAATTCTGGGTCTTGGGTTGCAATGCCCACCGGACAAGTATTTAAATGGCATTTGCGCATCATAATACAGCCAGAAGCTACCAAAGGAGCTGTTGCAAAACCAAATTCTTCGGCGCCTAATAAACAGGCAATAGCAACATCACGACCGGTTTTTAGCTGTCCGTCACATTCCAACACTACCCTGTTTCTTAAATTATTCATGACCAAAGTTTGTTGTGCTTCAGCAATCCCAAGTTCCCATGGCAATCCTGTGTGCCGCAATGAAGTTAATGGTGAAGCGCCTGTTCCGCCATCATAACCTGAAATTAAAATAACATCAGCTTTTGCTTTTGCAACTCCGGCGGCAATGGTTCCAACGCCAACTTTAGAAACCAGTTTTACATTAATCCTTGCTTCCCTGTTTGCATTTTTTAAGTCGAAAATAAGTTGCGCCAAATCCTCAATAGAATAAATATCATGATGAGGAGGAGGTGAAATTAGTCCAACGTAAGGTGTTGAACTTCTACATTCCGCAATCCAAGGCAATACTTTTTCTGCTGGCAATTGTCCGCCTTCACCTGGTTTTGCGCCTTGTGCCATTTTAATTTGAATTTCTTTGGCATTGGTTAAGTAGTTGGAAGAAACTCCAAATCTTCCAGATGCAACTTGCTTAATGGCGCTATTTCTGCTATCGCCGTTTAAATCTTTTCTGAAGCGGTTTTTATTTTCTCCACCTTCACCTGAATTGCTTTTGCCGCCAATACGATTCATAGCAATGGCTAAATTTTCGTGCGCTTCCTGACTGATTGAGCCATAAGACATAGCGCCTGTTTTAAAACGTTTCACAATTTCTGTCCAAGGTTCAACTTCTTCCAAAGGAATAGGATCTAAATTGTTAAATTCAAACATTCCGCGCAGTGTCATCAATTCTTCACTTTGCTCATTGATGTCTTTTGCATAAATTTCATAACTTTCATAGCTGTTGGTCCTAACAGCCTGTTGTAGTTTTGAAACGGTTGTTGGGTTAAACAGATGACGCTCGCCGTTTCGCCTCCAACGGTAATCACCACCTATGTTTAAAGGAAGAGTTCTGGCCATTTCAATAGTAGGAAAGGCACTACGGTGACGCAAGAAAATTTCTTTTTCAATTTCATACAAGCCAATTCCTTCAATTCGAGAAGGGGTATTTGGAAAATATTCATCCGTAAAAGCGCTGTTTAAACCTAAAATTTCAAAAATTTGTGAAGCCCTGTAAGAATGTAAGGTAGAAATACCAATTTTATTCATAATTTTCAAAACACCAGTAGCAATGGCTTTATTGAAGTTTTCGATGGCTTTTTCTGCTGAAATTTCTAAAATTTCACCATCTTTAATTTGTTGTCGAATAATTTCATTTATCATATAGGGATTAACGGCACTTGCGCCATAACCGAATAAAGTGGCAAAATGGTGTGGTTCACGAGGTTCTGCCGATTCTATAACCATTCCAAAGCTGGAACGTTGGCCCAATTTGCTCAATTGACTGCCAATGTATGAGCAACTTAATAAAATTGGGATTGGAGCAAAATCTTCGTTTACATTCCTGTCAGATAAAATAACAATATTGCACCCTTCAGAAACAGCTTTATAAGCTTGTTTTACCATATCTTTTAACGCAGCTTCAATGCCGTTTAAACCTTTGGTAATGTCGTAAAGTGTTGAAATTGAAACGGATTTAAAATCGGGATGATTGATGTTTTTCAATTTATCAATATCGGCATTTGAAATTACCGGATTTTGTATTTTCAGTTTTTTGCATTGTTCAGCCGAAATATCAAAAATATTTCTGTCGCCTCCAATGGCCAAGCTGAAATCCGTAACAATCTCTTCTCTTATGCCGTCTAAGGGCGGATTGGTAACTTGGGCGAACAACTGTTTAAAATAATTGAACAACAATTGCGGTTCATCCGATAAAACTGCCAGCGGTGTATCATTTCCCATAGCGCCAATAGCTTCTTTTCCTTGGGTGGCCATTGGGGTAATTATGGTATTAATTTCTTCAATGGTATAGCCAAATATTTTTTGTCGCGCCAACAAATCTATTTCTTCTTTTGGTGTTTTATTGCCTGTATATGGAACATCAGCCAACGGCAATAAATTTTTATTTAACCATGCGCTGTATGGTCTTTCTGAAATAATTTTTTGTTTTATTTCTTCATCATTAATAATTCGTCCGGCATTCATATCCACCAAAAACATTTTTCCAGGTTCTAATCTCCCATGATGTGCAACATTTTCAGGTTTTATGTCTAAAACGCCGGTTTCAGAAGACATGATTACCTGTCCGTCTTTTGTTACTGTATATCTTGAAGGCCGCAATCCATTTCGGTCTAATAAAGCACCAATGTAATTTCCGTCGGTAAAAGGGATGGATGCGGGTCCGTCCCAAGGCTCCATAATACAAGAATTATATTCGTAAAACGCCTTTTTTTCGTCGTTCATTGTTGCATCTTTTTCCCAAGCTTCTGGAACCATCATCATCATTACTTCTGGCAAGGAACGGTTGGTCATCAGCAACAATTCAACCACCATATCCATACTGGCCGAATCGGATTTCCCTTCTAAAATAATAGGAAATAGTTTTTTGATGTCATCGCCAAAAATCGGACTTTCCATCAATTCTTCACGCGCTTTCATTCTGTTAATGTTTCCGCGAAGCGTATTGATTTCTCCATTGTGGCACATAAATCTGAAAGGTTGTGCCAAATCCCAAGAAGGAAAAGTATTTGTTGAAAACCGTTGATGGACCAATGCCAAACGGGTAACCAAATCAGGATTGGAAAGGTCTGTATAATAATTTCTGATATCTTCAGGAATTAAGAGTCCTTTGTAAATTAGGGTTGTTGTTGATAAACTTGGCAGATAGAATTTTTTCCTATCGGATAATTTCGAATTCTCAACCGCATGTTCTGCAATTTTACGTGCCGCAAACAATTTGGCATTGAATTGATTTTCGGTTAATGGTTGTTTATTTTTACCGATAAAAATTTGTTCAATGGCAGGTTCATTTTTTGCTGCAATTTTACCAAGATGCTTTTTGTTTACAGGAACTTTTCGCCATCCCAAAACCGACAACCCTTGATTTTTTATTTCGGTTTCCAGACAATTTTTAAAGAAATTCAACTGATTTTCATTTTGTGATAAAAAGACCATGCCAACAGCGTACTCTTTTGGTTCTGGTAAATTAAATGTGGTATTTTTTATAAAGAATTCATGAGGAATGTCTATTAATATTCCTGCACCATCACCAGTTTTACCGTCGGAACTCACAGCACCGCGATGTTCAAGCTTAATTAAAATCTCTAAAGCATCATGAATTATTTTATTCGATTTTTCTCCATTTAAATTGCAGATAAATCCTGCGCCACAATTATCTCTTTCAAATTCCGGTAAATATAATCCCTGTTTTTTCATTTAATTTGTTATTGCATTTCTACAAAAATAGCATAATACTTGAATTAAGTATAAAAAAATTACGAAAACGTTGTAATAACCTTATAAAAAGATATAAAACATTAAAAATAATTAAAATAGTTAAGAATTAAGTTAAAAAATTAGGTATCCAACAATGAATAATGTAGTAATGTCCAATAAGAAATATAATAGCCATTAATTTTTTAAAACTTTTTTATAAAAGGAGAAAAAAGAAATTCTGAAACGCGTATGACTAAATAAACAATGTTAAATAGTTATCATAAAATTGATTTTTTTTGAATTGTATTAAATCTAATGGAAAATAGTTTATTCTGATGAATATCCAATAAAACAAAGGGAATTTTAAAAGGTTGGTGTAAAAACCACAAAATAAATTTGATTTAATGTGCTAATAAGGTATATTTATGCAAAAATAATATATATGAAGATTGAGTCTTGCCCAAATTGCGGTTCCAGCGAATATGTTAAAAGCGGTATTATAAAAGACCGGCAACGCTATAAATGCAAGCAATGTTCTTATTATTTTACTGTAAATAAGATTGGTAAGCAAATAGATTCCTATTATGTAAATAAAGCCCTGCAATTGTACTTGGAGGGTTTAAGTTATCGAGAAATTGAACGTATTTTAGGCATTTCGCATGTGAGCATCATCAATTGGGTAAAAAAATACAATGTAAAGCGCCCTTACAGTTTTGAATACCATTCAACCTACAAGATTTTAAACGCCGTTGAACTCGCAAAATACTTCTCAACAAATAAAAATTTAATTGGCGCAGGCGTTATTGTCACAGAGCTCGGCGATAAATTTATGTTAATTCGTTGGGAACGGTTTAAAGGATAACTATACCAATTTACACTCATATATATTAAATTTTAATTCCCGTATTTTTTTTTTCATATTGTTAGGGCTAAGAATGAAGTTTTTAGCAAAAACCTAATTAACTAACCAAATTTAATTTTATGAGAAAAAAGGTTTCAGTATTGTTAATTCTTCTCTTGGGATTAACCTACTACAGTTACGGTCAGGCGAATGACGCCACACCAAATTTTGGAGTTAAATGGAGCGGCTTTGTCAAAACCGACTACATGTTTGACAGCCGTCAAACAATCAATTCCAGAGAAGGACATTTTATGATTTTGCCTGCTAAGAAAAATTTAGTAAATGGTGAAGACATAAATGACCAAACCAACTTCAACATTTTATCTATCCAAAGCCGCTTAAAAGCTGGGATTACCGGTCCTGATTTTTTCGGGATGAAAACTTCTGGCGTTATTGAGGCCGATTTTTTTGGAAATTCAGGAACAGGACTAGATGATGTAAATGGATTCAGGCTTCGGCATGCCTTTGTTCAATTGTCGAACGACAAGGTGGAGATTTTAATGGGGCAATTTTGGCATCCAATGTTTGTGACCGCGGTATTTCCTGATGTTTATTCCTTTAATACAGGAGTTCCTTTTCAGCCATTTTCAAGAAACCCGCAATTGCGGCTTACTACTAAAGGTAAAATTAAATTTATCGGCGTACTTTTTACCGAAAGAGATTTTCAAACCAGAGGTGCCAGTGTTAGCCAATCAGGAGTACCTCAACTGCACGCACAGTTGCAATTGGGTGATGTGAAAACTACTTTAGGTGGTTTCGGTGTGAATTTAAAATCATCTAGACCAGCTCTTGGAGGAGATAATTTAACGAGTACTGCATTTATTGGCTACTTCAGAACAAAGTTGGGTAAAGTCACATGGAAAGCGGAAGCTATTTACGGACAAAATATGTCCGACATTTTGCAAATTAGCGGTTTTGGAACGGCAGCAAATGGTGATTATGTAAACAATGATACCTTTTCTGCATGGACTGAATTTAATGCAGATTTTTCTGAAACTATGGAATGGGGATTGTTTGCTGGATATTCAAAAAATGAAGGCTTTGGAGAACAAATTGTTTATACAAACGGATTTTTGGGAAACAGTGTTGAAAGTGCCTTCAGGATAGCTCCAAGAATTGGATGGAAATCTGGAAAATTAAAAATAGGAATTGAAGGTGAGTTAACCAATGCTCAATATGGATCTATTGACGGTAATGGAGACATGTCAACAACCGGAATAGATTCTGTAAACAATTTCAGAGTATTAACAACAGCAATTTATAACTTTTAAAAACCAATCATTATGTCAAAAGAAAATATGAAAGCATATTGGAAAACGAATCTTAAATATTTAGCCATTTTGTTAAGTATCTGGTTTTTGGTTTCCTACGTGTTCGGAATTTTTTTAGTGGAAGAGTTAAATACAATCAAATTTGCCGGTTTTAAACTTGGCTTTTGGTTTGCGCAACAAGGATCAATTTACGTGTTTATTGTCTTAATATTCGTCTATGTTAAATTGATGAATAAGCTGGATAAAAAATATGGAGTTGAAGAATAATATTAAATTAAAAAATAATAAATCATGGGAATATTAGCATGGACTTGGATACTTGTTGGACTATCATTTGCATTATATATTGGAGTTGCAATATGGGCAAGAGCAGGAACTTCAAAAGAATTTTATGTAGCTGGTGGCGGTGTACATCCAGTAATGAATGGTATGGCTACCGCAGCTGACTGGATGTCAGCAGCATCATTTATTTCATTGGCGGGTATTGTTTCATTTACGGGATATGATGGCGCTGTATATATTATGGGATGGACTGGTGGTTATGTGCTTTTAGCACTTTTGCTGGCTCCTTATTTACGAAAATTTGGAAAATTTACGGTGCCCGATTTTATTGGGGACAGGTATTATTCTAAAACTGCCCGAACAGTAGCAGTATTTTGTGCATTAATAGTTTCATTTACCTATGTTGCCGGACAAATGCGTGGTGTAGGTATTGTGTTTTCAAGATATTTGGAAGTAGAAATTGATACAGGTGTATATATTGGTATGGCAATCGTTTTCTTTTATGCGGTATTAGGCGGTATGAAAGGGATTACTTACACGCAAGTGGCACAATATTGCGTGTTGATATTTGCTTTTATGGTACCTGCCATATTTATTTCGTTTCAAATGACAGGGAATCCTATTCCTCAATTGGGATTTGGAAGTACTGGTGAAGACGGGGTTTATTTATTGGATAAATTAGATGGTTTGTCAACAGAACTCGGATTTCATGAATATACTACAGGCAGCAAATCAATGATTGATGTGTTTGCAATAACATTTGCTTTAATGGTGGGTACAGCTGGATTGCCACACGTAATTGTTCGTTTCTTTACCGTACCAAGAGTAAAAGATGCACGTATATCTGCAGGTTGGGCATTATTATTTATTGCAATCCTTTATACAACTATTCCTGCGGTTGCAGTATTTGCACGAACCAAATTGATTGAAACCGTGAGCAATACAAAATATGAAGAATTGCCACCTTGGTTTCATAATTGGGAAAAAACAGGTTTGTTAAAATTTGATGATAAAAATGCAGATGGAATTGTACAATATGTGGGTGATAAAGCCATAAATGAATTAACCATTGATCAAGATATTATGGTTTTGGCAAATCCTGAAATTGCAAATTTACCTAACTGGGTAGTTGCCTTGGTTGGCGCAGGTGGATTGGCAGCAGCCTTATCTACAGCAGCAGGCTTATTGTTGGTAATTGCTTCAGCAATTTCACACGATTTAATTAAAAAAATGATTAACCCTGAGATTTCGGAAAAAGGAGAATTGATGGCTGCACGTATAAGTGCCGGTGTAGCAGTATTTATTGCAGGTTGGTTTGGAATTCATCCGCCTGGATTTGTTGCCGCCGTTGTGGCACTTGCCTTTGGTTTGGCAGCAGCATCTTTCTTTCCGGCAATTTTACTTGGTATTTTTGACAAGCGTATGAACAAAGAAGGTGCAATCACAGGAATGATTATTGGGATATCTTTAATGTTATTCTATATGTTGAAATTCAAATTTGGTCTTTTTGATGGAGGAAAAGAAGCCGTGGCTGGTTTAGCTGCAGACTGGTGGTTTAATTTTGGAAAAGGGGGAATCTCTCCTGAAGGTTTTGGAACCGTAGCAATGGCGGTGAACTTTATTTTTTCTATAGTTGTTTCCAGATTAACACCTGCGCCACCTCAACATGTTCAGGAAATTGTTGAACATATCAGGATTCCGAAAGGAGCTGGTGAAGCGCATGTGCATTAATAAATAGTAGTTATTATTAAACAGCACTATGAAAATAGTGCTGTTTTTAATATATTTAAAGCAAATTTCATTCATAATGAAAAAAAGACACCAACAAAAATTAATTGTACTGTCATTGTTGTTATTGTGTTTGTTTAATATTCCTATAATACTAATCTTCAACAGCAACACTACTTTTATTGGTCTTCCTTTGCTTTATTTT
>JBAZGP010000075.1:0-11864 GCA_041652835.1 Lutibacter sp.
GAAAAAACATTTCAGTAGGCATTTGTCCAATCATTTCACGTTTAAAATCCACTTCCCAAACCAACCAATTTCTTCCACCGAAATCAATGGCTACTTGCGCCAAACAGTCGTCCATCGGCAAACAAAATCCGTAACGCTCTATCCCCATTTTATTTCCCAGTGCTTTGGCAAAAACTTCACCTAACGCAATCATAGTATCTTCAATAGTGTGGTGTTCATCAACTTCCAAATCGCCTTTAACTTTTACCGTTAAATCCATTTGACCATGACGAGAAATTTGGTCTAATAGATGGTCAAAAAAGGCAATTCCTGTAGAAATATCACTTTTACCCGTACCGTCTAAATTTAATTTTATGAAAATTTTGGTTTCGTTGGTATTTCGCGTGAGTTCGGCAGTTCTATTTTCTAATTTCAGAAACTCATAAATCTGTTGCCAATCGTTATGCTCCAAGGCGATAAATTGATTCAATTCTTCTTTTTTTGAAGTGATTTCATCATTGCCAAGATTGGTATTGTTGTTCATAAAAATTGCTTTTGCGTCTAAATTTTTTGCCAACTCCACATCGGTTAACCTATCTCCTATCACAAAAGAATTTTTCAAATCATATTTTTCTGAAAAATAATCGGTGAGCAAACCTATTTTAGGTTTTCTTGTGGGCGCATTTTCCGAAGCAAAAGTCTTGTCAATAATCACTTTGTCAAATATAACACCTTCATTTTCAAATGTTTTCATTATAAAATTATGCACCGGCCAAAAAGTATTTTCAGGATAAACGGGAGTTCCCAAACCATCCTGATTGGTTACCATTACCAACTCAAAATCGAGTTCTTTTGCAATTTTACTTAAATAGGTGACTACTTTCGGATAAAAAATTAATTTTTCAAAGGCATCAATTTGCTCGTCTTCAGGTTCTTTTATCAGGGTTCCGTCTCTATCGATAAACAATACTTTTTTCTTCATTTTAAATTTCTTTTAATGCTTTTATCAATTTTATGTTTTCGCTGATTGTGCCAATTGTCATTCTCAATGTGTTTTCACATAATGGCTGAGTTGTTCTGTTCCGAATTACAATTCCTTTTTCTAATAATTGATGGTATCTTTTTGAGGCATCATCCACTTTTACCAAAATAAAATTGGCATCTGTTGGATAAATTTCTTCAATAAATGAAACAGATTTTAATTTATCAATCAATTTTTTCCGTTGCTCTAAAATCTTATCAATTTCATTCCTGACCTTATTCTTAGTCAAAATTCGTTTTAACGCCTTTTGCTGGGTAAGCACATTTACGTTGTACGGCGGTTTAATTTTATTTAAAATAGCAATGATTTCTGCGGAAGCATAACAAATTCCCAACCGTATTCCTGCCATTCCATAAGCTTTTGATAATGTTTGCGTTATAATTAAATTTGGAAATTCATTTAGCCGTTGCAACCAACTTTTCTCAGAAGAAAAATCAATATAGGCCTCATCAATAACCACCAAGCCTTTAAACGAATTTAGCAATATTTCCACACTTTCATTGGAAAATGAGTTGCCGGTGGGATTGTTTGGCGAACATAAAAATAAAATTTTTGAATTTACATCTGTCGCTTTTAAAATTTCATTCACATTTGGCTGAAATTCATCAGTTAACAAAACCTCTTTTTCTTCAACATTGTTAATATTTGCCAGCACTTTATACATTCCGTAAGTTGGCGGAAGCGTAATAATATGGTCTATTTTTGGTTCACAAAAAGCCCTTACCATTAAATCAAGCACTTCATCGCTGCCATTTCCCAATAAAATTTGATTTTCCTCTACTCCTTTTAAGATGGAAAGCGCTTTTTTTACAGAAACTTGTTGTGGGTCGGGATAACGGTTTACACCATTTTCAAACGGATTTTCATTGGCATCCAAAAATACCATTGGAGAATTGAACGCTTTAAATTCATCTCTTGCCGAAGCGTAAGGTTTTAAGGCCTTTATATTCTCACGAACCAGTTTTTCAATTGCAAACATAATTATAGTTTTAAACTATTTAAACGTAAAGTTACAGCATTTTTATGGGCTCCCAAACCTTCTGCTTCTGCCATTAATTCAATTGTTTTCCCAATATTTTGGATTCCCTTTTCCGAAATTTTTTGAAAGGTAATCGATTTTAAAAAAGAATCTAAATTAACACCCGAATACGCTTTGGAATAGCCGTTGGTTGGTAAGGTATGATTGGTGCCCGAAGCATAATCTCCAGCACTTTCCGGTGAATAGTTTCCTATAAATACCGAGCCAGCATTTTCGACGTTTTTCATATAAAAATTGTTGTTGTCGGTACAAACAATAAGGTGCTCTGGGCCGTATTCATTAATCATTTCCATGGCAATTTCTTTGGTTTCCACAAAAATCAATTTTGAGTTTTCAATGGCTTTTTGGGCTATTTTTTTTCTGGATAACAAGGGCAATTGAATTTCAATTTCCTTTTCAACTTCATGTAGCATTTGCATAGAGGTTGACACTAAAATTACCTGACTGTCGGTACCGTGTTCCGCCTGGCTCAGTAAATCGGAAGCCACAAAACTCGCGTTGGCACTATCATCAGCAACAATTAATAATTCGCTTGGCCCGGCTGGCATATCAATCGCCACGCCATATTTGGTGGCCAATTGTTTTGCAACAGTAACATACTGATTTCCTGGTCCAAATATTTTATACACCTGAGGAATGGTTTCCGTTCCAAAAGTAAGTCCGGCAATGGCTTGAATTCCGCCAACTTTTATAATTTTAACAATACCACAAAGTTGCGCCGCGTAAAGAATGGCCGGATTAATTTCTCCCCTTTTATTTGGTGGAGAACATAAAACAACTTCTTTGCAGCCTGCGATTTGAGTTGGAATCGCCAACATTAAAACAGAGGAAAACAATGGTGCAGTGCCTCCTGGAATATACAATCCCACTTTTTGAATTGGTCTTTTTTCTTGCCAACATTCCACACCTTCTACAGTTTCAGAAAAAACTTTTGCTGTTTTTTGCGCCAAATGAAATTTTTCAATATTGCTTTTTGCCTTTTGAATGGCCTCTTTTAATTCATTGGAAATCAATTTTGATGCCGCTGAAATTTCTTTCTTAGTCACAAACAAATCATCCAATTCTACGCCGTCAAAAATGGCTGTGTACCGTTTTATGCCATCATCACCATTTCTTTTGACATCATCAAAAATAGAAGTTACCGTATTTTCAACAGCTTCAATAGTTTGTGTGGGTCTTTTTAAAATTGCCGCCCATTCCTTTTTTATTGGATTTATTATTTTTTTCATTTTTTTAATATTATGTATTTGAAATTCAAAACACAAATTGACATTCTATTGTAATTCAATATTTTAAACCTTAATGACTATTTTTTACTTTTAATATTTAACTTTTAATATCTAATATCTAACTTTTAACTTTGAGTTGTCCGCATTCACAGAAACACACCCCTAACCCCTCAAGAGGAACTTAATTCATTTAACTTTTGCCTTTCAACTTTCAACTTTCAACTTTCAACTTTTAACTTTTTAATTCCCCCTTCGGGGTTAGGGGCAATGTCATTAAGTTAAGGAAATATTTGTCATTCCGACAAAGGAGGAATCGCAACAAACTAGCACAGCATTATGAGATTCCTCGTACCTCGGAAGGACAAAAAAATGACATATAAGCTTAACTTAATGACATTGGGGTTAGGGGGCTTTAAACAACCATTTTTTCAATGGGAATCACTAACAAACCTTCGGCACCCAATTGTTTCAACTCGTCAATAACTTCCCAAAAAGTATCTTTCTCAATTACGGTATGAATGGAACTCCAGCCTTTTTCAGCCAATGGCAATACGGTTGGACTCCTCATTCCAGGTAATATTTTAATAATTCCGGCAATTTTATCATTGGGTGCATTCATTAAAATATATCTCGATTTTCGCGCTTTTAAAACGGCTTGAATCCGGAATTGAAGTTTATCTAACACCAGCTGACTTTCCGAAGAAATGGTTGGTGATACCGCCAAAACAGCTTCACTTTTCAATAGCACTTCAACTTCCTTTAAATTATTTTTAAACAAAGTACTACCGCTTGAAACAATATCGCAAACAGCATCAGCCAAACCAATACTTGGCGCAACTTCTACTGAACCACTAATGAAATGAATATCAGGTTTTACATTAAATTTTTTGAAGTAGTCTTTTACGGTATTCGGATAAGAAGTGGCGATGCGCATGCCATCTAAATCGTTGATATTTTTGTATTTTTTTCCTTTGGGAATTGCCAAAGAAACGCGACATTTAGAAAATCCAAGACGCTCAACAATAGTGATTCCGTTTCCTTTTTCAATCAAAACATTTTCGCCAATAATGGCAATATCAACCACGCCATCTTTAAGATATTGAGGAATATCACCATTTCTTAAATATAAAATTTCCAAAGGAAAATTACTGGCAAACGCTTTTAGCTGGTCTTTTCCATTATCTATGGAAATGCCACAATCTTTTAGAAGTTGAAGAGAATCTTCATTTAACCGTCCTGCTTTCTGAACTGCGATTTTTAATTTACTCATTTTTATCTTTTTTGGTGTTTGAGTAAATCAATGGACTTTAAAGAAAAAACCCGTTTGATGAACTCAAACGGGTTTTAAATATATGTTTAATTTTTACACAATACATTTTCAACTCACCTGAGTGTGACTATGAAAATGATGATGATGGTTTTGTGTAAAATTCATTTCTATACTATTTTGTTTGGCAAATGTATAAAAATGTTTAAGATTCCCGCACTATTTATTTAAATAATTTACAATTTGGTGGTTTTTTGTTAAATAATTAACAATCGGATTGGGAAGTTTAAAGGTTGAATTCATTAATTGTTTTGATGCTCTTAATTTATTTGTAAAATTATCTAATTGGTTAATTAAACAATTCTTTATTTATATTGACTTTCCTACTTTTATTCTTCAATCGATTAATTTTTAAATTATTTCATATTTTTTTTGGTTAAATTTGTGCACTATAACATACACTAAAAAATCAATTTATGATTCATTTCTTTGGAAACAAGAGCAGTAAAATAGTAGCTGTACAAACGTCAAAAGATCTTTCCCAAACAGATATTCAAAAATTAAACTGGCTTTTTGGCAACGTAGAAAAATTGGCTGAGGCATCTGTAGATGCTTTTTTTATTGGTCCGCGCGCTGCAATGATTACGCCTTGGAGTACCAATGCGGTTGAAATTACACAAAATATGGCCATTGAAGGAATTATTCGAATTGAAGAATTTAATGCGTCAACAAAAGATGAAAAATTTGATTCGATGATTTTTCAAAAATATACTTCTTTAAATCAAAACATTTTTAACATAAATATTGAGCCTGCTCCTATTTTGGAAATTGAAGATATTGCTGCTTACAATGCACAAGAAGGTCTATCGCTAAATGAAGAAGAAATTGATTATTTGAATGAATTGAGTACTAAAATCGGTAGAAAACTAACCGATTCTGAAGTGTTCGGATTTTCGCAAGTAAATTCAGAACATTGCCGACATAAAATTTTTAACGGGACTTTTGTGATTGATGGTGAAGAAATGCCTTCATCCTTATTTAAATTGATTAGAAAAACTTCTGAGACAAATCCAAATGGAATTGTTTCCGCCTATAAAGACAATGTGGCATTCTTTGAAGGCCCAATTGTTGAGCAATTCGCACCAAAATCTGCTGACAAACCCGATTTCTACCAGAAAAAGAATTTTAAATCTGTAATTTCCTTAAAAGCAGAAACACATAATTTTCCTACAACCGTAGAACCTTTTAACGGAGCCGCAACAGGTTCTGGCGGTGAAATTAGAGACCGATTGGCTGGAGGAAAAGGCTCCTTGCCATTGGCAGGAACAGCGGTTTATATGACTTCTTATTCCCGTTTACCCTTCGACTTAGCTCAGGGCAAGCCTTTCGACTCCGCTCAGGGCAAGCCTTTCGACCTTGCTCAAGACAGGCCTTGGGAAAAAGGAATGAAAGAACGCGATTGGTTGTACCAAACGCCCATGGATATTTTGATAAAAGCATCAAACGGCGCTTCCGATTTTGGAAACAAATTTGGACAACCGTTAATTACAGGCTCTGTATTAACTTTTGAACACGAACACTTCGACAAGCTCAGTGCAACCTCAAGAAAATTAGGCTACGATAAAGTAATTATGCAAGCTGGTGGAATTGGTTATGGAAAAGCAGATCAAGCTTTAAAAGACAAACCAGAAGCTGGGGATAAAATAGTAATTCTTGGAGGTGACAATTACCGAATTGGAATGGAGGCGCAGCAGTTTCCTCATCAGATACCGGTGAATTTGCAAGTGGAATTGAACTAAATGCTGTACAACGTTCCAATCCAGAAATGCAAAAAAGAGCTGCAAACGCCATTCGTGGAATGGTTGAAAGTGATATCAATCCTATCGTTTCCATTCACGATCACGGGGCGGGCGGACATTTAAACTGCTTGTCGGAATTGGTGGAAGAAACCGGCGGATTAATTGATATAGACAAATTGCCCCTTGGCGATCCAACACTTTCATCAAAAGAAATTATAGGAAACGAGTCTCAGGAAAGAATGGGATTGGTAATAGGAAAAGAAAATGCCGAAATCTTAAAACGTGTTGCCGAAAGAGAGCGAGCCCCATATTACGAAGTTGGGGAGGTCACCAATAACCATCGCTTTACTTTTGAATCAAAATCGACAGCTAAAAAACCAATGGATTTTGCCTTGGAAGAACTGTTTGGAAGTTCTCCAAAAGTTGTTATGAACGACAAAACCCTCAAATACAACTACGCCAATTTAGAATATAATATCAGAAACATAGCAACTTATTTAGAGCAGGTGTTGCAATTGGAAGCCGTTGCTTGTAAAGATTGGTTAACCAATAAAGTTGACCGTTGTGTAGGCGGAAAAGTCGCCAAACAACAATGTGCCGGACCATTGCAATTGCCATTAAACAATTGTGGCGTGATGGCTTTGGATTATTTGGGTAAAGAAGGAATTGCAACTTCAATTGGTCATGCGCCAATTTCCGCCTTAATTGATCCTGTGGCTGGAAGCAGAAATGCTATTGGTGAATCTTTATCCAATATCGTTTGGGCACCTATTAAAGGTGGTTTAAAAGGAATCTCATTGTCTGCTAACTGGATGTGGGCTTGTAAAAATGAGGGTGAAGATGCGCGTTTGTATGAAGCCGTAAAAGGGTGTTCAGATTTTGCTATTGAACTGGGAATTAATATTCCAACTGGAAAAGATTCACTTTCCATGAAACAAAAATATCCTCATGATGAGGTTATTGCACCTGGTACGGTCATTATTTCAGCAGCAGGAAATTGCACCGATATTACCAAAGTGGTGGAACCTGTTTTACATAAAAATGGCGGATCAATTTATTACATCAACCTTTCACAAGACAATTTTAAATTAGGAGGTTCATCATTTGCACAAACACTAAATGCTATTGGAAATGAAGCGCCTACCATTAAAGATGCTGTTTTTTTTAAAAAGGCCTTTAACACCATTCAAGAATTAATTTCAGAAAATAATATTCTTGCTGGACACGATATAGGAAGTGGCGGATTGATTACGACTTTATTGGAAATGTGTTTTAGCCCCCTAACCCCCGAAGGGGGAACTGTAAATTTTACAGAAGCTGGGATGTTACTGTCTTTTGATCATTTTAAAGAAAAAGATTTGATTAAAATTTTATTTTCAGAAAATATTGGAGTTGTTA
This sequence comes from Lutibacter sp., assembly GCA_041652835.1. Lineage (GTDB taxonomy): Bacteria > Bacteroidota > Bacteroidia > Flavobacteriales > Flavobacteriaceae > Lutibacter. The sequence continues at coordinate 7,754 of JBAZGP010000075.1, forward strand.
TTCAAGCAAAAGACGATATTGTTTTTGAAAGTAAATTCAATACAAATGATATTGAATTTTTCAAAATTGGTGCTGTAACAAATAATGGAACTTTAGATCTGGGACTTTTGACTTTTGACATTCCAAGATATAGATCCATTTGGTATAGAACCTCTTACCTACTCGATCAAAAACAATGTGCAAACAACAAAGCGCAAGAAAGATTTGAAAATTATAAAAATCAACCTTTAAAATATACTTTTCCATCTCATTTCACTGGAAAGTTACCAGCGATTGATGCAGCAAAACCAAGACCGAAAGCTGCCATTATTCGTGAAAAAGGAAGCAATAGTGAGCGCGAAATGGCAAACGCCATGTATTTAGCTGGTTTTGATGTGAAAGATGTTCATATGACCGATTTAATCAGCGGACGTGAAACATTGGAAGACATTCAGTTTATTGGTACAGTTGGCGGATTCTCAAATTCAGATGTTTTGGGTTCGGCAAAAGGTTGGGCAGGTGCATTTTTATACAATGAAAAAGCAAAAACAGCCTTAGATAATTTCTTCAAAAGAGAAGATACTTTATCCGTAGGAATTTGTAATGGCTGTCAGCTTTTTATGGAATTAGAAGTGATAAATCCAGAACACAAGGTGCATGGAAAATTATTGCATAACGATTCTAAAAAACATGAAAGTGGTTTTTCTTCTGTAACCTTACAAGAAAATAATTCAGTAATGTTGTCAAGTTTGGCCGGTAGCACTTTAGGTGTTTGGATTTCACATGGCGAAGGTAAATTTAACCTTCCTTTAGAAGAAAAAGAATACCATATTGTTGCTAAATATGCTTATAGTGCCTATCCTGCAAATCCGAATGGCTCCGATTATAATGTGGCTATGATGAGCTCAAAAAACGGTCGACATTTGGTCATTATGCCACATATTGAACGCTCCATTTTTCAATGGAACTGGGCTTATTATCCTGCAGGAAGAAAAGATGAAGTTTCGCCTTGGGCAGAAGCTTTTGTGAATGCCAGAAAATGGTTGGAAAATTTAAAGTAAAATTTATTTTTGATACTATCTCATGATAAATTTGTATCAAAATTAGTATAAAAAGACTTGTTTTTTAACACAGTTTTTCTTATACATTTGTGCTTTATTTATATTATTTAATATGATGTGCATTTCCAAAATTTAAAATCTTTATGTAATGCTATTCCAGATTCTATTTTAACAGTATTATAGTCAGAATACAGGTAAACATCATTCGGCATAACTAAATAAACTCCTATAGGTAATTCAACTTCCAACTCTCCATTATTTATTGTAGTATGAATACTATTTGATTTTAATACTTCAAAATCATCATTTCCTAAATTTTCTAAATCTGATTTTATAATAAAATAAATTTCTCCATTGTAATTACTATATTTTCTAATACTTTCATTAATTATAGGCATACAATCACCCATTCCATATTCTATTTTACCAAAAACCCCAGTATCTATATTCGGATTTTCAGTGTCATCATTTTGACAACTAATAGTTGAAAACAATATCAGCATAATCATTGAAATAATCTTTTTCATATAAAATATTTAAAAATGTCTTTTATTTTTATTGAAGTCCGTAATGTTTTTGCATGAAGTACAACGATTCTTTTTCCAATTCGTATTTATAAAACCCAATGTCATTTTTATATGCAGAAATTATCAAATAATTTCCGTCTATTGAATAATTATATTCTCCATTTAGAATTAAATTCCAATCAAAGTGTGCTAACCAAATATTAGTATCATCAAATTTGATTGTAGCTTCTCTTTTTTCGTATGCTCCATTTCCGCCAGCAGGATAAAAATCATTATTATTCCCATCTCCTGAACTATTATAATTGTTCTTACCACTAAATGTAATTGTTACATCATTCGTAAAAATTGTTCCATCTATATATTCTACTGTAAATATTCCTATGTAGTTTCCGTTTAAATATTGATTTAAATCATCATCGTTACTATTACAAGCATTTAAAACTAATGAAATTAATAGTATTGTCATTTTTCTTAAAAATTTTGTTTTCATAACTTTTTTATTAATAGTTAGATTTAATTTTAATTCAAAATTCGTCTAATTGTTGCCAATGTGTTTATTGTGATTTACGCGACCTAAAGACCAAGATTTTTCATACATAACAAATTTTTATTGAATGCTTATCGGTTTATATTTAGTTTTATATTCATAATTATATGCATCTATGGGATTTAATTTATCCAGCAAGGTGTCTCGTTAACATTCTTATCACCGGATATTAAATCAATTGTCCCTTGAATACATGAATTTTCTTCATTTTCATATTGAGCTGATGCTTCTAAAGTCAAATTACCAGTATCATCATTTATAATTACTCGATTAAGGCACAGCATATTAACATCTGAATATTCAATTAAATCATTTAATGCACTTTCCATACTAATAAACTTCAAGTCATTAGTGTTGGTCATCTTAGTTATATAAGAAGAAAAGGCTCTATTATCAACTGCGATTTTTATTTTTTCTTTAGATAAATATGTGTCTCTAGGTAAATCAAGTGATGGATAAGATGTATTATCTGCATTTATTTTTATAATAAATTGGTCACAGTTATAAGCAATCGCCCATCCAATTTTAAACTTATAGCATACACTAAATGAAATTCCATCAGCCCAAGATTGTATTTCCGATTGACATAGCTCAATGTGGGAATCAATAAAATCTTGGCTTAAATTATTTTTCTCAGCGAGTAATTCTCTCCAAATAGTCAAATATTCAGTACATGCGTCAGATGAGCACATTGAGTCTATTTTATAATTATCAAGGTAATCGTAATCACCTGGTTGTAAGCAAGTTGTTTGCCTTGTCTGTATGTCTTTTTCGCAGGCAGTTAGAATTAAAATCATTGAGACAAAAATTAATAAAGAATTCTTCATCATTATTTTATTCATTAGTTGTCAAATGTTATGGTTGGGTTGTGACATTATTGCCCATAGCGTGTTTGTATTATGATTTATTCGACTGGAAAATCGGAGATTTTTCGGTTGAAGCAAATCGTTTGCTAAATGTTTGTTGGTTCATATTTAGTTTAAATGTAAGCATAAATTATATGCGGTATTGTATGCCTTTATTTATTCAATTTGCAGATTGTGTTATTTTAATTCTATCAAAATAATCTCCTGCTTCTAAACCGATAATTAAAACTCTTTCAGAACCCGTCATATTTTTTGTCATTTCAATATGAATTTCTGTTGTGTTTTTTCTCTCAATTCTAAATTCAGTTTCGTCTATAACAAAATCCTTTGCGGTTATGTCAATTCCAGTCAAATCAAAATCTGAAATTTCGTTTAGCGAAATACTTTCAAGCCACCACCACTCTCCTTTTGTGGTAATTACTATTAAATCACCTTCAACTGAAAATTTGGCTTCTTTCTGGGAAAGTTTAATATTGTCATCCCACTTCCCTTCTGGATCATCAGAATTTGAACAAGAAAAACTTGAAATCAGAATTAATAATAATCCAATTACTTTTAATTTAATTATTGTTTTCATATCGTTTTTTTTAATAGCATACAACAGGTAATAAATATTATTATTTACACTTCTTAAGAAATTTAATAGTCTTAAAATTAGAACCTATTACCAATACGCAAAGAAAATGCGAAACGCTACATCGAATCAAAAATCATTTTTTATGAATGCTGAAATTGTATCGTAAATGCACACCTACACTTGAAAAATCGATTTTCTCTTGTGTAACCGGAGTTATAGAATATTTAAAATATGGTTCAAAAATTACAGACTGGCGCTTGCTATTAATAGGAAGTTCAATACCAAATGAAAAATTTAAAATATTTGCAAAATTAAAGTTGCTGGAACCATTTGGAGAAACTTCTTTATTGGTTGTTTGCACCAATTTAAACTCAACTATATTATTTCCAAAAGAATCTTGTGAACTTGCCTCTATCCTATCATTCACCACATAGCTTGATTCTATATTTTCTTTAATATATGATGTTGAAGTAAATCCGGCTGAAACAAATAAATCCTTTTTATACAAAGAAAAATTGTACTTTATAGATACTGGTATTTCAATTCCTTTTATT
>JBAZGP010000076.1:0-11748 GCA_041652835.1 Lutibacter sp.
CCTGTGCCGAATTTATTTCAGTATGGCAATCTGTTTGTTATTATATTTTTATGCGACGTTGAAAGAGTTATCTGCCAACTTACATGATAAGTTTGTCACGTTGTCCTTTCGCTATCGCTCATTGACGTCTTATGATGACAATTTTTGTTGTGTAGTCGCACTTCGCTCTTTTATTTTTAGTCTGAGCTTATTGAAGACCCTTTTGACTGCATGACGCTTCAACTTAAGTCTTATTTTTCGAAAGGATGTTTTGACAATGGTTTTTTCACAAAGGGATGATAGTCTCCTTTTGCACCGATGGGTTGTGCATGGCGGATGCTGTGTACTATTTCAATGGCTTGGCGTGGCGCCTCAAGTCCGTAGCCTTTGCCTGCAATTATTTCCTGATAAGAAACCGTGTGCAAATCGGTAAAGCCTCCGCTGAATTCAAGTTCTTCGCCTTCAATGGTAATGGAGCGATAAGTGCTTTGTCCTTTGGCTTTTATTTCATCGGGCAAGGTGTCTGCATTTATAGATAAAAACCAACGCACCCTTGCTTTTTCAAACTCCAGATAACCAGCAGAGCGGTCATGTGTGTTTAGATGCACCACATTTTGTTTAAGGTTGCCAAAAATCCAAGACAGCATATCGAAAAAATGAACGCCAATGTTGGTGGCAATACCTCCCGATTTTGAAATATCCCCTTTCCAAGAAGTGTAATACCAATGACCACGCGAAGTTAAATAGGTTAAGTCCACATCATAAATCTTGTCTTTTGGTCCTTTTGCTATTTTTTCCTTTAAAGCAATAATGCTGGGATGTACTCTTAATTGCAGGATATTGTAGACTTTTTTTCCTGTTTCCTTTTCAATATTGGATAAGGCATCGATATTCCATGGATTGAGTACCAAGGGTTTTTCACATATCGCATCGGCACCTTGCCTTAACGCAAAGCGAATATGCGCATCATGCAAATAATTTGGTGTGCAAATGCTCACATAATCCAACTGTGTATTTTTCTCAAATTTTAGTTTAGAGATATGTCGGTCGAAACGTTCAAATTCCGTAAAAAAATCGGCATTTGGAAAATAACTGTCTATAATGCCAACACTGTCGAATTTATCGAGTGCCGCTATTAAAGTATTATTTGTTTCTTTAATGGCTTTCATGTGTCGTGGCGCAATGTAGCCACTTGCTCCTATAAGTGCGAATTTTTTCATTTATTTTCGTTTTTTAAATATCGTGCAGTCTTGTCATTGCGAAGTTTTTGCAAAAACTGTGGCAATCTGTTTGTTATTATGTCTCTATTTCCTGTTAAAGGAGTTGTCTAACTGCTAACAGTTTGACACGTTGTCCTTTCGCTATCGCTCTCCCTTGCGCCATCTGGCTCATCGCTAAAAATGTTCACCGAACATTTTCTTAACGCTCTGCCCCGCAATGACATGACTTCAGTACCCATTTGACTGCAAGATTCTTTTTCTTCTACCTTTCAACTCCCTCTTTGGGAGTCAAGAGCGATATTTATCCATATACCATTTTACAGTTTTCAACAATCCGGTTTCAAAATTTTCATCGGCTTTCCAACCCAGTTTATTTTCAATTTTAGCAGCATCAATGGCATATCTAAAATCGTGGCCGGCGCGATCTTCAACATAAGTTATTTGATCTTTATGACTTTTGTTTTTTAGCAGCACCAAGTCATCCAACAGCTCACAAATTTTTTCAGCAATATAATTATTATTCCGTTCATTTCGTCCGCCAATATTATACACTTCTCCATATTTTCCCTTGTGAAACGCTAAGTCAAGCCCTTTACAATGATCCAGTACATACAACCAATCTCTGATATTTTTTCCATCGCCATAAATAGGAATTTTCTCTCCTGCCAATGCTTTTCTAATTACCGTAGGAATCAGTTTTTCATCATGCTGTTTTGGTCCATAATTGTTTGAACAATTGGTAATTATGGTATTCATTCCATAAGTATGGTGGTAACTTCTGACAATCATATCGCTACCTGCTTTTGAAGCGCTGTATGGCGAATTAGGTGCATAAGGCGTTTGCTCGGTAAATAATCCGGTTTTACCTAATGTTCCATAAACCTCATCGGTTGAAACGTGTAAAAAGCGGCAATCTTCAAAACTATTTTTATAAACAAATGGTTTTTCCATCCAATATTTATAGGCCACATCAAGCACCGTAAATGTTCCTTTTACGTTGGTTTCTATAAACACATCAGGATGTGCAATGGAATTGTCCACATGAGATTCCGCAGCCAAATGAAAAACGCCTTTAATAATATGATGTTGAAAAATGCGTTCAACCAAAGCCCTGTCGCAGATATCTCCTTTTATAAAGGTGAAGTTTTTGGCATTTTTAACCGATTTCAAGTTTTCTATATCGCCCGCATAGGTCAGCAAATCCAGTACCACAATTTGATAGTCGGGATAATTCTTAATCAGGTATTCAACTAAATTTGACCCTATAAATCCGGCTCCGCCTGTTATTAAAAGTGATTTCATTTGTTTATTGTTTAATTGTGAACTGTGTAATTGTTTAATTGTGTAACTGTTTAATTGTATACAATAACTTTTAACATTCAACTTTCTAACTTTCTAACTTTTTTAATATCTGCAATACATTTCTTCAAAGAATCTTCCCACATTGGAATCTCCAATTGAAACGTTTCTTTTATTTTTTCAGTATTCAATAAGCTAAATTTCGGTCTTTTTGCCTTGGTTTTAAATTCACTCGAGTTTGTTGGCAAAACTTGACAGTTTTGCTGTGCTATTTTTATAATTGCTGAAGCAAATTGAAACCAACTGCACTGGCCTTTGTTTGCATAATGGTAAATTTGAATGTTTTTATTACTGATTGATGGAATAATTTGTAAAATGGCTTTCGCCAAATCCTTGGCATAAGTTGGCGAGCCTATTTGATCGGAAACCACAGAAATTTGTTCTTTTTCCTCACCCAATCTTAGCATTGTTTTCACAAAATTATGGCCAAATAATGAATACACCCAAGAAGTTCTGATAATAATTGAATTCATCGGATTGATTTCCAACAAAGCTTTTTCTCCTTTTAATTTGGTACTGCCATAAATATTTTGCGGATTTGTGGTCTCATTTTCTGAATAAGGAATGTTTGAATTACCATCAAAAACATAATCGGTTGAAATATGTATTAATTTTAATTGGTGCTTTTTTGCTATTAATCCCAAATTTTTAACCGCCAAATGATTCACTTCATTTGCTATTTCGGGCTCATCTTCGGCCTTGTCCACATTGGTATATGCAGCACAATTTACAATGACTTCAATCTTATTTTTTGAAACAAATTGTTCCACTTCTTCAAAATCAACAATATTTAGGTTGGATTTATCTGTAAAAAAGAAGTTATAAATAGGAAATTCAGTTTCCAAACTTCCCAATTCCATTCCCAATTGCCCTTTTGAGCCTGTTATTAACACCTTCATTATTCGCTCAAATTTATTTCGAACACATCAGCTTTTTTAAAAGTAGGCTGAATCTTGTCTTTTTCTGAAATAATCAACTCTTTTAAAGGCAATTTCCAATCGATTTGTAACTCTTTATCGTTAAAAATGATTCCTCTTTCACAATCTTTGCTGTAATAATTGTCCACTTTATAACTAAAAACAGCCACATCGCTTAACACCACATAGCCATGCGCAAATCCGGCAGGAACAAAAAGCTGCCGTTTATTTTCACCACTTAACTCCATGGCCACATGTTGCCCGAAAGTAGTAGAGCCTTTTCTGATATCTACTGCAATATCAAGTACTTTCCCATAAATTACACGCACCAATTTAGATTGTGCATAAGGTGGAAGTTGATAATGCAAGCCTCTTAAAACGCCTTTTGTAGATTTTGCTTCATTGTCCTGGCAAAAATGAATGGTTTTTCCCAAGTGTTTTTCAAATGCTTCCTTTTTGAAGGATTCAAAAAAGTAACCACGATCATCGTTAAAGATTTTTGGTTCACATAAAATGATGTCGGGAATGTTGGTTTTTATAAATTTCATTAAAATAAGTTTAGCCTTTATCCTTTTATCAAATTCAACAAATACCTACCATAATCGTTATTCTTATATTCTTCAGCAAGCACTTGTAGTTGTTCTTTTGAAATATAACCTTTTTCATAGGCAATTTCTTCGATACAAGCCACTTTTAAGCCTTGTCGTTTTTCAATGGTTTGAATAAAATTGGAAGCTTCAAGCAAGGAATCTTCCGTACCCGTATCCAACCATGCATAACCACGACCCATAATCTCGGTCTTCAATTTCTTTTGCAACAAATATTCCTGATTTACGGTAGTAATTTCCAATTCACCTCTGGCACTTGGCTTGATGTTTTTTGCAATTTCCACCACGCTGTTGGGATAAAAATACAAACCAACCACCGCATAATTGCTTTTAGGTTCTGTTGGTTTTTCCTCAAGACTAAGCACATTTCCTGATGAATCAAATTCTGCAACTCCATATCTTTGCGGATCTTGGACATAATAGCCAAAAATAGACGCTTTATGTGCTTTTGAAACGGTTTGAACCGCATCACTAAGCAGTTTGTCAATCCCGGCACCATAAAAAATATTATCGCCTAAAATTAAACAAACATCATCGTTTCCAATAAATTCTTCACCCAAAATAAAAGCCTGAGCCAAACCCTCAGGTGAAGGTTGTTCTTTATAGGAAAATTTCATTCCAATGGACAATCCATCTCCCAATAATTTTTTGAAATTCGGCAAATCTTGGGGTGTTGAAATAATCAACACTTCAGTAATCCCAGCAAGCATTAAAATAGAAAGTGGATAATAAATCATTGGCTTGTCGTAAATTGCCAACAGTTGTTTGGAAGTTCCCTTTGTTATGGGATACAATCGGGTTCCCGAGCCTCCTGCCAAAATAATTCCCTTCATAAGTTGCTATTTATTTTTATTTATTAGTAAAAATCGACTTTTAACATCGGTTTTACCGCAAATTTTTGTTCTTCTTACTTTCTTAAACTAAGGTTTAGAATGATATGCGAAATTAACTATTTATTGTGTATTTTCAATAGTATGGGCTAAATCATTCGTCAAGAAATGTAAAGCCTCAAGAAATTATTCCAAACTTTTGTCAAATGCCCTCTCCTTTTGTAAGCTGCAGAAAATTATTTAGTTGAAAACTCGCTTCTTTTTATTCTAAATATCACCCTTTTTACTTCTGAATATTGTATACCAATTAAAAATTCAATGGATATTAGACAATAAATTCATAACGCAAACAAACGGTGTATTTTAGCATACAGATGGTATAAAATATTATATAAATGGTAAATTTAATTATACAAATGGCGTGTTTTATAAAATAAATGGTTTTTTCTTTTGGATTATTCAAAAGTGTTTAATACTTTTAGCTCGTTTTTATCTAAAAAATCATTTTTTCAATTTTGTAAACAACTATCAACCAAAAATTTATTTGATTATGAAACCGACGTCAATAATGGAATTCATCACTCCGGAAGCTGTCCAAAACTTTGCTAGAAAGAATTATAAAATATATGTAGCTCATTGCGAGACTAGAAAATTAAAACCTATGCAATTAACAGAATTTCTCAAAAATTACGTCATTTAGCTTTATCATATTTCAACTGCTTTTTAAGAAGATAAACACAATATATGTCAACAAAACACGGATATAAATTTTACTTCATTTATTAAAAATTACTTCACTGTTGGACAATTTAAATGAACGATTTCTTCGTTTTAAACCGTTATCGGATTCGAGAATGTGTTAGGTGTTTGATTTTTCAAATTCTTTGCAAAATTCATCGATAATAAAGAAAATTTCAGTAATTTTGGAGGTAGAAATCGTAGAGATATTTTTTAGTTACATATTTGATATACAATACATTAAATACAAAATCATCTCTTCTTTTCCAAATATTTTATCTCTTTTTATATCGAACTCAAGTTAAATTAAATAAAGTTAAAAACATGGAAGCTAAAGAAATAGTACTAGACGCAATGAAAAAAAGTGAAGCACCTTTAAACGCAGGAAAAATTGTTGAGTTAACAGGTCTTGACCGTAAAGTTGTAGACAAGGCTATGACAGAATTAAAAAAAGAAGAAGCCATTATTTCACCTAAAAGATGTTATTGGATAGCCAATTAAAAAATAAATATGACTCAAAAATCAAAGCTTAGCGATAAATTTTATGAAGTGTTAAAACACGAAGGGGTGGTTTCAATTATGTCTTGGGGTATTGAACCACACTTGGTTAACACATGGAATTCTTATTTGGTTATTACTGAAGATGAAAGGATATTAATTCCCGTATTCGGATTCAGAAAAACTGAAAAAAATGTTTATGTAAATTCTCAAATTAAACTTTCTGTTGGAAGTAAAAATGTTCTTGGTAATAGAGGTTATCCCGGAACAGGATTTATTGTAACTGGCACGGCAAGTTATATTGAATTGGGTGATGAATATGATATGATGAAAGAAAAATTTAATTTCTTAACCAGAGTATTTGAAATTACAGTGGATAAAGCAGAACAAATGTTGTAGTCTTTAGTCTAACAAAGCAAATCCTAAAAACATTTTTAAGTGCGGTTTTAGGATTTGCCTACCCACAAGATATCATAAATTAGTACTCCATAGAAAGGTTAGTAAAGATTGCAAATCTATAGTTTGAGATAAAAACGAGAAATATATTTGCAAAAGATATTTAAACTTTCAATATAGAGGCTTCAAATATCAATTTCTAATACCCATCCCCAATTCCTTCTGTTGCTTTTTTGACATTCCTTTTACCACCAAATTATAGGAATCATCTGTTAATTCTTTGATTAATTGATTTGATAAACTTCCATCAATCGTTACCGTATTCCAATGTATTTTACTCATGTGGTAGCCCGGTGTAATTTCATGATATTCCTCACGCAGCTCTAATGCTTTTTCAGGATCACATTTTAAATTTACGGTTGCAGGCTGATTTTCTAAACCCGCCAAAGCAAATATTTTACCGCCTACTTTAAAAACCAAGGTTTCTTCATCAAAAGGAAAACTTTCAGTTACATGATTTTTAGACAAACAACAATCTCTAAATTCTTCGATATTCATTCCAAAATATTTAAATTTAAAAATAACAATGAATTATAAAACTTTAAAATTAGTGTTACTAATCAGTATGATAATAATCTGTAATACAAAACTTTAAATTTAACCGCAATGTACGCAATGTGTTGTAAATCAACTATAATCAATATTGCGACCTTTGCTTTTTCTTTGCGACCCTTGCGGTAAAAAATATTAACCCTCTAACAATCAATTAGTTTTAAAATATTAATATACTGATTAGTTACAAATTAGTAAAATATTTTTGTGTTTTATCCATAAAAAAAGCAGCTTTTATGAGCTGCTTTTTTATTAGTCCAATTTAGATTAGTTTTTCAATATCGGGTTTAAATTGGCAATTACATTAAATGTTGGTGGTTGAGCCAAATGGCGTTTAACTGGGCATTGTGCAACTACATTTTTTATGGCACTCACGTATTTTTCAGGGAAATCAGCAGGTAAATCTACCACAATATCAATATCGTTTACCATATTGGTCACTCTATCATAATTCATTTTTTGTGTGATACCAACTTCATTAATTGGCAATCCTCTTTGTTGCATAAACGATTTTACAAATACTGCCGAACACATCCCTGCAGTGGCCAAAAATATTAAGAAAGGAGATTCATTCATGGTAATTTTTGCGCCGTTCATAAATGGAACAATACCACCGTTTTCATCAAATTTTATTTGTATTTCCATAATTATCTATTTTAATTTGCGCAAAGTTATAGCGATAACAAATCATATTATGTAACTATAATTACATATAAATCAGGAAGTTCATTTAGATTATGAAGATATTTTAAATAAGTCGGCAGCAATTCCATCTGCTAAAAATTTACCCTTTTGGGTGGTGACTAAAACATTGCCAGAAAAAGAGCGCAATTCAATTTCTAACAAACCTAATTTTATAAAGCGTTCTGCACCTTTTTTTAATTCTTCTAAATACATAGCGCCAAATTCTTTTTCAATTTTCTGAAAAGAAACGCCCCAAATGGTGCGCAAACCTGTCATAATATATTCATTAAACCTATTTATTTCCGTAAGCTGCTCTTTTTCTGAAGGTAATTTATCAGCAAACAAGGCGTTAATATATTTTGTGTTGTTTGAAACATTCCAGCTTCTTTCAAAACCGGTAAAAGAATGTGCAGACGGACCAATACCTAAATATTTCTCACCAAACCAATAAGAAATATTGTGTTTTGAAAAATAAGCCGGTTGCCCGAAATTTGAAATTTCGTAATGTACAAAACCTCGTTTTTCAGTTTCTTCAACCAAAATATTAAAATGTTCCAAAGCCAAATTTTCATCTACTGGAGGCACTTTGCCTTTTTTAATCATATTATGCAGCACCGTTTTTTCTTCTACAGTTAAGGCATAACTTGAAATATGCGGAATATTAAAATCGAATGTCTGTTTTAAATTCGACAGCCATCTTTTGTTGCTCATATTGGGAATTCCATAAATTAAATCGATGGAAATATTGTTGAAATATTTTGTGGCTTCTGTCAAACATTTTTTTGATTCTTTAGCAGAATGTGCCCGATTCATAAATTTTAAATCGTCATCATAAAAAGATTGAATTCCTATGCTTAATCTGTTAATTGGAAGCTCTGCCAATTCCTTAATTTTTTCTGAAGACAAATCATCAGGATTTGCTTCCAAAGTAATTTCCACATCCTCAACCACTTCATAATTTTCATAAACGGTATCAATCAAAGATTTTAACTCCTCAATAGCCAATATGGAAGGTGTTCCACCGCCAAAATAAATGGTTTCAATGGGTTCCTTCTCAAGCTCCTCTTTTCTTAACAGCAATTCTATTTTTATAGCGTTTAACAAGTCGTCTTTTCTTTTTAGAGAAGTCGAAAAATGAAAATCGCAATAGTAACAAGCTTGTTTACAAAATGGTATGTGTATATAAATTCCTGCCAAAATAACGAGTTAATTAATTTATAAATGTACGCTTTTTTTAAAAAAATATGCAAAAAGTGATTTATGTTACTATTTTTTTGAAAAGCATATCTTAAATTTGAGAAAACCAAGTAATTATGTATGCATATATTGTTTCATTTAGGGTCAAAGAAGGAGAAGGAATTTCATTTGTTGAACTTCAAAAATTTGAGGAATTGGTTGGGGCAAAACCAGCAGGTTTAGATCATTTTCATATTTTTAAAGACCGAATAGAAGAAAATAAATATTTTTTGGTTGAATATTGGAATTCAAAAGAAGATAAAGATAAGTTAGAAGCTTCTGAAGAACATCAACTTTTTCATGAACACAGAAAATTGGTCATTGATAAAAAATGTGAAACTTACGAATGTGACGTCATTGTTTAAGCTGAAGGTTGAAAGTGAGATATTAGATATTAAAAGTTTAAAGAAGAAAGCTTGCCTGCCGTTGTGGGATAAATATTAGATTTTAGTACAGAGCGAGATGGTGCTTTGGTATAGTTTAACTTCTAATATTTAACTTTTAATATTTAATATTTTTCAACTTTTCACTTTTAATATTTAACTTTTAACTTTTTTTAAGTCAATTACTCTTTCACTCTTTTTCCGTTTTGTTTCACGAAAGCCTCCCAACCCGTGTAATTTTTTTCTGAAGTTACATTTCCGTTATTATAAAAATGACAAACTGCAGCAGCCAAACCATCGGTTGCATCTAAATTTTTGGGCAACTCCTTTATTTTAAGCAAACTTTGCAACATTTTGGCTACTTGTTCTTTACTGGCATTTCCGTTTCCGGTAATGGCCATTTTAATTTTTTTTGGAGAATATTCTGTTATCGGAACTTCTCTGGATAAACCTGCCGCCATGGCAACGCCTTGTGCACGTCCCAATTTCAGCATCGATTGCACATTTTTTCCGAAAAAAGGAGCTTCAATTGCAATTTCATCAGGATGGTAAGTGTCAATAATATGAATGGTGTGTTCAAAAATGAGTTTCAGTTTTAAATAATGATCATCATATTTTTTAAGAATCAATTCATCCATCCGAATTAATTCCATATTTTTATTGATTACTTTTATTAACCCAAAACCCATGATGGTTGTTCCCGGATCAATTCCCAATATGATTTTTTCTGAACTCAATTAGTTGTTTATTTGTAAAACCAAATGTACAATATCTTAAACAAATATCAACAAGTGCTTATTGTTTCGCTAAAATTAGCGATTGTTATTGGCGCATTTTATTTTATATGGCAGCAATTGGCCACAAATCAACTTTTGGCTGTTTCACAATTAAAGCAACAAGTTTCCATTTTATTTACTAAAAATATATGGCTTATTTTACTGCTGCTTTTACTGACTGATGTCAATTGGATTTTAGAAATATTTAAATGGAAAACATTGACTTCCCACGAAAAAAAAATCACCTTTTTTGAAGCTTATGAACAAAGCCTGGCTTCGCTTACTGTTTCTTTGATTACCCCAAATAGAATTGGGGAATATGGCGCAAAGGCACTGTATTTTGAAAAGAAGCAGCGAAAAAAAATTATGGTTTTAAATTTGGTCGGTAATTTAAGTCAACTAATTGCTACAGTGGCTTTTGGAATTTTTGGAATTTTCTTTATAAGCGATTATTTCGAAATTGGTTTATTCTCATTTGATGCGCGCAAATTCCTTTTAATAGCAAGTGTTTTGCTAATGCTTTTTTTAATAGGAAAAAATTTTGGCATCACAAAAAAACTGATAAAATACGCTCATAAAATTTTTAATTATTTAAAAGAATTACCCTTGAAAATTTTAATAAAAACGCTTGGTTACGCTGTATTTCGTTACCTGGTTTTTTCACATCAATTTTACTTTTTTTTAAAACTTTTTCAAGTAGAAGCTGATTATTTTACGCTGATGAGTTTGATTTTTAGCACTTATTTTATCGCTTCAATTATTCCAAGTCTGGCGCTTTTTGATTGGGTAATTAAAGGTTCTGTAGCGGTATTTATTTTTGGTTTTATTGAAGTAAATCCACTAATAATTGTATCCATCACCACTTTTATGTGGATTTTAAATTTCGCCATTCCTGCAATTTTAGGAAGTATATTTGTGTTGAACTTTAAAATGATTGCTAACAAATGATTTTCATCACCATTGTAATTTCAGTTTTGTATTTGATGCTGATTGTCGCTTTTATGATTGGCATGACCAAAAGCGAAATTATTAAAAACAAAAATATAGCACCAGAAAACAAGTTTTCAGTTGTGATTCCTTTTAGAAATGAAGTGCACAATTTACCTGATTTATTGAAATCGATTTCAGAAATAAATTATCCTATAGATTTTTTTGAAATTTTGTTGGTAAACGATGATTCAGAAGATGATTTTCAACTGATTATTGAGGAATTTATACAACAAAATCCAAACATAAATTTGCGTTTGTTTCAAAATGAAAGGCAAACACAATCGCCTAAAAAAGATGCGATAAATACCGCCATAAAGCTGTCGAATTTTGAATGGATTGTTACCACCGACGCCGATTGTAAAGTTCCGAAATTGTGGTTGCAGTTATTCAACCAATTTATTGAGGCCGAACAGCCTGTTTTTATAAGTGCACCAGTAAAATTCAGTCCGCAAAATTCTTGGCTATTTCATTTTCAAAATTTGAATTTTATCAGTTTAATGGGAAGTGCCATTGGCGGTTTTG
>JBAZGP010000077.1:0-2270 GCA_041652835.1 Lutibacter sp.
TTGTAAATACCATTTCACAAAGTTATTTAACACAATTGTGGAGCAATGATGTTTTTAATAAAAAAGCAGATTTTACCATAAAAAACATCACCGATTCAATAAGTAAATTATTTACAATCAATGTTTTAGCTATTGCGATTTTAGCTGGTATTTTTTGGTACAATTATAATGCTTCAATGGTTTTTAATGTGGTAACAGCCGTGCTTATTATCGCTTGTCCCTGTGCTTTGGCATTATCAGCACCATTTGCAATCGGTAATATTTTACGAATTTTTGGTTATCATAAGTTCTATTTAAAAAATGCAGAAACTGTTGAAAACATAGCGAAAATTAACACTATTATTTTTGATAAAACAGGTACAATTACTTCAACTGATAAATCTCATGTTATTTATAGGGGAGAAATATTAAGCACGGATGAACTTAAAGCTGTAAAAACTATTTTAAGAGCTTCAAATCACCCTTTAAGCAGATCGCTTTACGATTTTATTCAAGAAGAGGTTTTTACAGAGAAACCAACTCATTTTGAAGAAGTGCTTGGTAAAGGCATTTATGCAACCATAAATAATATGGAAATCAAATTGGGATCGGCAAGTTTTACGGGCGCAATTTCTTTTGAAACGAATGAAACTGCAATTCACGTAAAAATAGATGATAAGTTTAAAGGAAGTTATATTTTCAAAAATAGTTACAGAGAAGGAACAAAACACATTTTTGAAACACTTTCAAAAAAATATAAATTGGTAATACTTTCAGGAGATAATGATGGAGAAAAAATTTATTTAGAAAAACTATTGCCTA
This sequence comes from Lutibacter sp., assembly GCA_041652835.1. Classification (GTDB taxonomy): domain Bacteria; phylum Bacteroidota; class Bacteroidia; order Flavobacteriales; family Flavobacteriaceae; genus Lutibacter. The sequence continues at coordinate 802 of JBAZGP010000077.1, forward strand.
AAAATACCATTTTTCAGTTTAATCAGAAGCCAGAAAATAAATTAGAGTTTATTAAAAATCTTCAAGAAAAAGGAGAAAAAGTAATGATGGTTGGTGATGGACTAAATGATGCAGGTGCTTTGGCACAAAGTAATGTTGGAATTGTTATCTCTGAAAATGTGAATGTGTTTTCACCTGCTTGTGATGGCATTCTCGATGCGAAATTTTTTAACAATTTGCCCAACTTGTTAACCATTTCCAATAAAACGATGACAATTATTAAAACAAGCTTTATTTTAGCTTTTTGTTATAATGTAGTAGGAATGTATTTTGCCGTAACGGGAGCTTTAACTCCAATTGTTGCAGCAATTTTAATGCCGATAAGCTCAATAAGTGTAGTTATTTTTGTGACAATTATGACAAATTTAGTTTCAAAAAAACAATTGAAATAGTGTAATTAGAAAAAGAAAAAGTCTTATGTTTACCCGAAAAATAACGTTTTTTTATTTTTGTAGTAAAATTTATATTTGTTATTAAATCAATGGTTTAAACTTTAGTAATAAAAAAAATGGAAGTACTTTATATTACAATAGGCGTTAGCATTATTGTTGCCTTAGTTTTTTTCATTGCATTTATCAAATCGGTTAAATCTGGGCAGTATGATGATATGTACACGCCTTCCGTTCGCATGCTGTTTGATGATGAATTGGTGATTGCTAAGAAAAAGGATGAAAAGAAATCAAAAAATAGTCGAGAACAATAAAATAACTAACAATTAATCAAATAAGTATGGAAAAAGAGCAATTTTATTATGACAATAAAATCGTAAAAATGTTTCTTTGGGCAACAATTCTATGGGGAATTGTAGGTATGTTGGTTGGGTTAACAGTAGCCTTGCTTTTTATATACCCAGGTTTATTGGAATTTACGGGATCGGGTAATGCCATTTCCTGGTTAAGTTTTGGTCGTTTAAGGCCGTTGCATACCAATGCGGTAATTTTTGCATTTGTGGGCAATGGAGTTTTTTTAGGCGTCTATTATTCTACACAAAGATTGCTTAAAGCGAGAATGTTTAATGATGTTTTAAGCAGAATTCATTTTTGGGGTTGGCAAGCAATTATTACTGCTGCGTCAATTACATTGCCGTTGGGATTAAATTCATCTAAAGAATACGCTGAATTAGAATGGCCACTTGATATTGCTGTTGTTATAATTTGGGTGGTATTTGGCATTAATTTGATTGGAACAATATTGAAAAGAAGACAGCGCCATATTTATGTTGCTATATGGTTTTACATTGCCACTTTAGTCACTATTGCTGTACTTTATATTTTTAACAACCTTGAAATGCCTGTTTCTGCATTTAAAAGTTACTCAGTTTATTCAGGAGTACAAGATGCATTGGTACAATGGTGGTATGGACATAATGCGGTGGCATTTTTCTTAACTACACCCATATTGGGGTTGATGTATTATTTTGTTCCGAAAGT
>JBAZGP010000077.1:2280-9442 GCA_041652835.1 Lutibacter sp.
ACCAATTTATTCTTATAGGTTGTCCATTATTCACTTTTGGACATTGATATTTTTATACATCTGGGCTGGACCTCACCATTTATTGTATACTGCTTTACCTGAATGGGCTCAAAATTTAGGCACGGTTTTCTCAATAATGTTAATTTTCCCATCTTGGGGGGGAATGATAAACGGATTGCTAACACTTCGTGGTGCTTGGGATAAAGTTCGTGAAAATCCGGTATTAAAATTCTTTGTGGTTGCTATTACCGCCTACGGTATGGCAACTTTTGAAGGACCAATGTTGTCGTTTAAAAACGTAAACGCTATTGGTCATTATACAGACTGGATTGTTGGTCACGTACATATTGGAACATTGGGTTGGAATGGATTTATGATTGCGGGTATTGTTTATTGGTTGGCTGAAAAGCTATGGAAAACGCCATTATATTCAAGAAAATTAGCCAATACACATTTTTGGTTGGGAACTTTAGGAATTTTGTTTTACGCAATTCCTTTATATGTTGCCGGGTTTATGCAGGCATTTATGTGGAAACAGTTTAATCCAGATGGCACCTTAGTTTATGGAAATTTTTTAGAAACTGTAACCCAAGTTTTACCTATGTACTCCATGCGTGCAATTGGTGGAACTTTATATGTGACCGGATATATTTTATTGGCAATTAACGTGATAAAAACAGCTAAAGCAGGTTCCCCTGTTGAAGATGAATTGGCTGAAGCTGCACCGTTGAAAAAGATTAGCGGACAAAGAATTGCAGGTGAAGGATGGCATACTTGGTTAGAAAGACGAACAGTATTATTTACCATTTTAACCACCATAGCAATTTTGATTGGAGGTTTGGTTGAATTGGTGCCTTTAATGCTGGTAAAATCAAATGTTCCAACAATTGCAAGTGTAAAACCATATACGCCTTTAGAATTGGAAGGAAGAGATATTTATATCCGTGAAGGATGTAACAACTGCCATTCTCAGATGATTCGCCCTTTTCGTTCAGAAGTTGAACGTTATGGAGAATATTCAAAAGCTGGAGAATATGTTTACGATTTTCCTTTCTTATGGGGTTCACGAAGAACTGGTCCTGATGTGCATAGAATAGGCGGAAAATACAATGACAACTGGCATTTTAATCATTTGTCCGATCCGCGCTCTACTTCACCTGGCTCTATTATGCCGCGTTATTCGTGGTTAGTTAAAAACAATATGAATGCCTCAAATATAGAAAGTAAAATGAAAGGATTGGTTACTTTAGGGGTTCCTTATACTGAGGAAGAAATTAGTGGCGCCAAACTTAAATTAATGGAACAGGCAAAACAAATAGAAGAAAATTTAAGACAAGATCCTGAGTATGTAAAAAATTATGGCTCAAGCAATATTCAGAATAAGGAAATTATTGCGCTTATAGCTTATTTACAACGTTTGGGAACCGACATAAAAGCGAATACTAAAACGGCACTAATAAACAATTAATATGTTAAAATTTATAGCACATAATTTTGACGGGATGGACGGAATTGAAATTTATCCCATAATTTCATTGTTGTTGTTTTTTATTGTTTTTGTCACAATGTTAGTCATTGTAATGAAAATGCCTAAAAAAAACATAGATGAAATAAGCCAATTGCCTTTAGATGACGAAACTAATAGTAAAGAAAACAATCATGAATAAGAATTCAGAAAATACATCAGGCTGGAAAAGATTTATGAAATCTTTGACTAAAGCGCACGATTTAGGAACCGAAGAAGATATCATGCTCGATCACGAATATGATGGGATAAAGGAACTCGACAATGTTTTGCCGCCTTGGTGGCTGGCAGGTTTTTATATTACCATTGCTATGAGTATTTTTTATTTTATAATGGCAGTAGGTTTTGACAAATACAACCAATATGATGAGTTTAATGATGATGTAGCAACCGCAAAAGCAGAAGTTGAGGCTTATAAAGCTGCAAACCCACAGTTATTTGATAACGCTAATATTGTTGCTTTTACAGATGCTGAAAATTTAGCAAAAGGAAAAGCGCTGTTTACTGCTAAAACTTGTTTTGTTTGTCACTTGGCGGATTTAGGTGGAAGTATTGGCCCAAATTTAACCGATGACCATTGGGTTTTAGGCGGTGGCGTTAAAAACATATTTAACACCATTACAAATGGAGGTCGTCCAGGAAAAGGGATGATTGCTTGGGAAAGCACAATAACAAGAGAAGAAAGGATTCAATTGGCAAGCTATATTATTTCCATGCAAGGAACTAAACCCGCAGTTGCAAAACCAGCTGAAGGTGATATTATTTGGTCGGGAGGGGAATAATGCTTAAAAATTAAATCTTAATTTAACGCAGTGTTTTTTAGTTAACAATAATTAGGCTGTTTTTTATTTTTGTTGCATTTGTAACCAAAGGGTTAACTTATTAATTATAAATTTACATCTTGATAAAATAGTAGAAATAGTCTTTTTCAATTTAGTATGAAAAAAGAAAATAAAGAGGTTTTTAGAGACTCTATTGGAACAATAGATGACAGCGGAAAGCGAAATTTTATTTTTCCGAAGAAACCAAAAGGAAAATTTTATAAATACAGAACATTGGTGAGTTGGGTGCTTTTGGCATTTATGCTTGCTGCGCCTTTTATTAAAATTAACGGAAACCAGTTTTTATTGTTTAATGTCATTGAACGTAAATTTCATATTTTCGGATTCCCGTTTTGGCCTCAAGATTTCCACTTACTTGTAATTTCCTTGCTGGTGAGCATTGTGTTTATTATTTTGTTTACAGTGGTTTTTGGAAGAATATTTTGTGGCTGGATTTGTCCCCAAACTATTTTTATGGAAATGGTTTTCAGAAAAATTGAATATTTAATTGATGGTGATAGAACCAAACAAATTAAATTAAACAAACAAGCCTGGAACGCTGAAAAAATAAGGAAACGCGTATTAAAATGGATAATTTTCTTTTTAATGTCTTTTATAATCGCTAATGTTTTCTTGGCTTATATCATTGGAAGCGATCTTTTAATTGAACATATTGCCGATGGTCCTTTAAATCATATTGGAACCCTGATTAAACTATTGGCTTTTACGGCTGTATTCTACTTTATCTTTGCATGGTTTAGGGAACAAGTTTGTATTATTGTTTGTCCCTATGGCAGATTGCAAGGCGTTTTATTAGACAATAAATCTATTAATGTAGCTTATGATTTTGTGCGTGGTGATGGAGAAAATGGCAGAAAACCCTTACGAAAAGGGGAGAATAGAGATGAATTGGGACATGGAGATTGTATTGAATGCATGCAATGCGTTCAGGTTTGCCCAACAGGAATTGACATAAGAAATGGTACGCAATTGGAGTGCATTAATTGTACAGCTTGTATTGATGCTTGTGATGAAATTATGGATACTGTTGGTTTTAATCGCGGCTTAATTCGTTATGCTTCCGAAGATAATATTGAAAAAAAGGAAGAATTTAAATTTAATGCGCGTTTAATTGCTTATTCCTCTGTTTTAACCCTATTGGTTGTCGTATTAATTACCATGTTATTTTTACGAAACGATGTGGAAGCCACCATTTTAAGATTGCCGGGACAAAATTTCCAAACTACGGAAACTACGGTAAAAAATGTGTATACGTTTAAATTAATTAATAAAACCAATAAAAATATTGATGATATTGAAATGAAATTAATTTCCCATAAAGGTGAAGTTGAAATGATTGGCGGACTTTCAAAAGTGGAAAGACAGGGCTTAAAAGAAGGTACATTGTTTATAGAAATTGATAAAAAAGACCTAAATTCGTCAAATGAAAAATTGAATGTTGGAGTGTATTCTCAAGGAAAACTGATTGAATCAACTTCTACCAATTTTTCAGGACCAATAAAAATTGATTAAATGAAGTTTAAAATTAGTTGGCCAACAGGCATTGTAATTGCAATGTCGGCATTTATAATATTCATACTTTCTTTTGTTTACAAGGCAACTTTTATGGCTCAATATGACCATCAATTGGTTTCTGAGGATTATTATAAAGATGAACTTAATTATCAACTGGAAATTGATAAATTAAATAAAGCGGCCGAATTAAGAGAAGATATAACCTTAACCAAAGTGGCAGAAGGATTATTAATTAATTTTCCCATTGAATTTGATGCCAAAAAGATAACGGGAACAATTTCATTTCAAAGGCCATCAAACAATAAAATCGATTTTCAGTTTCCCATAAACCTAACAACTTCAAGCTATTTAATAGCAAAAAAAGATTTGGTTGAAGGAATATGGAATGTAAAAATTGAATGGACTGCTAACAATAACGTCTATTTATTTAAGGATAAATTAATGTATTAATATGCTTTGGACGGCACTTATTTTAGGTTTGGCAGGCGGTTTTCACTGTATTGGAATGTGCGGGCCAATTGCGTTTATACTTCCGGTTAACAGATCATCCTATTCCTCATTAATTTTCCAAACATTCCTGTATCATTTTGGACGATTGTTGAGTTATTCATTAATTGGATTGCTTTTTGGCTTTATTGGAAAAGGGCTGTATTTAGCAGGTTTTCAGCAACGTTTATCCATTTTAATGGGCGTTATTATGATTGTTACCATTATAATGCCGGCTTCAATATTTAATAAATATAATTTTTCAAAACCGCTGTATAAAATTATTGGCAAGGTGAAACACAATCTTGGAATTTATTTAAATAAAAAATCTAATAAAGCATTATTTTCAATTGGATTTTTCAATGGACTTTTACCTTGCGGATTGGTTTATATTGCTGTAATTGGTTCAATATCAACTGGTAATGCTATACAAGGTGCTTTTTATATGGCTTTATTTGGTGTGGGAACAATTCCTATGATGACCGCTGCGGTATTGTTGGGGAATTTTGTAAGCGTTTCTCTACGGGCAAAATTTCAAAAAATAATACCTGTTTTTGTGATTATTATCGGATTATTATTTATTTTGCGTGGTCTGGGATTGGGAATTCCATATTTTTCACCTTCTGATGCAAAATTACAGCCAGTAAGCGATCCCGAAATTTGTTTAATGATTGAAAAAATTGACCATAATGCAAGAACATCCTAAGTTAACGATAGAAGATTTTAAAAAAGTATCTTCAAATCAGGAACTTTTAAATATAATTAAGGAAAAAAATATTCCTTTTGATAAAGTAGAAAGACGTTTGTTTTATGAAGAAGAGCTACGCAATTTACAAATTGAATTGGTGAAATTGCAACAGTGGATTTCAAAAAATAAAATGCGGGTTGCCATCATTTTTGAAGGGCGTGATGCTGCGGGAAAAGGAGGAAATATTCGCAGGTTTACAGAACATTTAGATCCCAGAGCCATGAATGTAGTGGCTTTAACCAAACCTACGGAAATTGAGCGCGGACAATGGTATTTTAGACGTTATATAAAAGAAATGCCCAATACAGGGGAAATTGTATTTTTCGACAGAAGTTGGTACAACAGAGCTGTTGTTGAGCCAGTTATGGGTTTTTGTACGGAATCACAATATTCAAAATTTATGGTTCAGGTTTCTGAGTTTGAGCATATGATGTATGAAGATGGCATGGTATTAATAAAATTTTGGTTTTCTATTTCAAAAGAGGAACAATTGGCCCGCTTCAATGCACGTATTGCAACTCCATTAAAACGTTGGAAATTTAGTCCAGTCGACAGGAAAGGTCAGGAACTTTGGAATGAATATACGGATTATAAAGAACAAATGTACAGCAGAACGCATACCAGTTACAGCCCGTGGATTATTGTTAAGGCAAACAACAAAAAGTTGGCGCGTTTAGAAAGTATCAGATATGTGTTATCCCAATTTAATTATGAAGGAAAAAACAAGGCATCAACCATTTTATTTCCAGATCCTAATATTGTGATGCGATATTATCGTTCAGCCAAACAAATCGATTAATTATGAGTCCTTATAAATTAACTGAAAAAGACGTTGAAATTCTTAATTCAAATAAAGGGTTAAGAGCTTTATTTTCTAAAGAGCCCTATAATTTAGAGAAAGCCATTCGCTATGTCAAATACGAAAATAAATTAAAAAAACTACAGGTTGAACTTATCCGATTACAAACTTGGGCAATAGAAGAAAATGAGCGAATTTTAATTATTTTTGAAGGAAGGGATGTTGCAGGGAAAGGCGGCGCAATAAGAAGGGCAACGGAACGGATGAATCCGCGGCATTATCGTATTGTGGCTTTGCCAAAACCTACAGAAGATGAACGTACACAATGGTATTTTCAGCGCTATGTCATTCAATTCCCAAAAGCTGGAGAAATTGTTTTTTTCGACAGAAGTTGGTACAATAGAGCTGTTGTTGCTCCAGTTAACGGCTTTTGTACGCAGCAAGAGTATGAAATTTTCATGAATCAGGTTAATGAATTTGAGCGGATGATTACAGAATCGGGCATTCATTTGGTAAAAATATATATGTCCATTTCCAAAAAGGAACAAGAAAAACGTTTTGAGGAATTAAAAAGTGATCCTTTAAAACAGTGGAAAATAACTCCTGTCGATGAAAAAGCACAAGAGTTATGGGATTCTTATACTTTTTATAAAAATAAAATGTTTGCAAAAACAAAAGAAGGCGTTGTTGCTTGGAAAATAATTAAAGCAAATAAAAAAACCTATGCTCGGGTTGCAGCAATTAATCATATTTTAAGCAGTATTCCTTACGATAAAAAGAGAGAAGTTTAGGTATCAAATCTAAATTTCCTTTCCTTCAATAAATACTTTATCAATATGGTTGTTTCCAAAGGAATAGGGGATAAATCCATAGCTTGGTATTTTTTTTGTAATCATAAAATTTGCTTTTTTACCTTTACAAATACTTCCATGCGTTTTTTCTAAACCCATAGCATAAGCGCCGTTAATTGTTGCGGCATTTATAGCCTCTTCTGGAGTCATTTTCATTTTAATACAAGCTGTTGAAATCACAAAATTCATATTTCCTGAAGGTGTAGTACCCGGATTATAGTCGGTAGCCAACGCCAAAGGCAAACCAGCATCAATCATTTTTCGTGCGGGAGTATAAGGAATACTCAAAAAATAGGAACAAGAAGGCAAAGCAACAGGCATGGTAGAAGTATTTTTCAATATTTCAATATCTTCATCTCTCATAATTTCCAAATGATCTACAGAAAGCGCTTGGTA
>JBAZGP010000077.1:9452-11635 GCA_041652835.1 Lutibacter sp.
TTTACGCCAACCTGAACACCTCCAATAGCCGTAAACTGATTCACGTGAATCTTAGGAACAAGTCCATATTCGGTTCCAGCTTTTAAAAGTAGGTCGGTATCTTCAACAGAAAAATAACCAGTTTCACAAAAAATATCTATGTACTCGGCCAATTGTTCTTTTGCAACAATTGGTAAAATTTTATGGATTACTTCGTCTAAATAACCGCTTTTATTGTTTTTAAATTCAGTAGGCAAGGCATGAGCGCCCAAAAAGGTTGCTTTAATGGTGATGGGATAATTTTCATTTAACTTTTTTATGACGCGTAGTATTTTTAATTCAGCTTCGAGTGTTAAACCATAACCCGATTTAATTTCAACAGCTCCCGTGCCCAATTTCATAATTTCTTCAACACGTTTTGCCGATTGTTGGTATAAATCTTCTTCAGAAGTTTGCTGTAACTTTTTGGCAGAATTTAAAATTCCTCCACCATTATTTGCAATTTCTTCGTAAGAAAATCCGTTAATACGGTCAATAAATTCCTGTTCTCTATTTCCGGCATAAACAATATGGGTATGACTGTCGCACCAAGTTGGAAGCACTATTTTTCCGGTGGCATCAATAATTTTTTCAGCTTTGATTTTAGGTAAATTTTCCATTTTACCAAAATCTTTGATAAAATCATCTTCAATCCATAAAAAAGCATTTTTAATGGTGGGAAGAATTTTCATTGCTGCCCCACAAACCATTTTTTTTGGCGTATTTTCAACTTGAAGCAATTCTTTTATGTTGGTAATTAATAAGGTCATTTTTGATAAAATTATAACCTCAAAGATACTGATATTTTAACAATCAAATATTGAATTATATTGGTGATATATAGGCAGAAAACGATATCGTATTTTTGTAGAAATTTCAAGGAAAATCGGCGTAATTGAAGTATCTTTGCAAAAAATTTAAAAGAATGAAAAAAGCCATATATATAGCAACCAGTGAACCCAATAGTGGTAAGTCAATCATTACATTGGGGTTAATGAGAATGTTGTTGGGAAAAACTGCAAAAGTTGGTTATTTCCGACCGATTATTGACAATGTGAAGAAAGGTAAAAAAGACAACCACATCAATACTATTATTTCCCATTTTCAATTGGATATAAATCCGAATGATGCTTATGCTTTTACCCGCAGTGAATTTATAAATATGCGAAATAATGGAAAAGAAGGAGAAATATTCAATACCATAATTTCAAAATACAAAGCCTTAGAAGAAGAAAATGATTTTATGCTGGTTGAAGGTTCCGACTTTTCAGGCGAAGGAACTGCCATAGAGCTGGATGCCAATATTTTAATTGCTAAAAACTTAGGGATTCCTGCAATTATAGTTTCAAGCGGTATTGGTAAAACATTGGATGAATTTATTGAAGGGCTTCACTTAGCCTATGATTCTTTTAGGGAAAAAGAAGTTGAGGTTTTGGCGGTAATTGCAAATAAAGTTCAGGAAAAAAATATTAAAATTGTAAAAGATGGGGTTGAGAAAAATTTACCGAAAAATGTTTTTGTAAATGTCATTCCTTTAATTCCTTCGTTAAGCAATCCAACCATAAAAGAAATTGCAAAAGCCATAGACGCTAAAATTTTATTTGGCAAGGAATTTATGAACAATCAAACAACAAGCTTTAAAGTGGGAGCCATGCAATTGCGCAACTATTTAAATCATTTAGAAGAAGATTGTTTGATAATTACACCCGGAGACAGGGCGGATATTATTATTGGTGCTTTGGAGGCGAATATATCAACCAATTATCCTGCTATTTCTGGAATAGTTTTAACTGGCGGACTTTATCCTGACGATACCATAGTAAGGTTAATAGAAGGTTTGTCTCAAATTGTGCCAATATTATTGGTAGAAGAAGGAACATTTGACGTGGCAAATAAAATTGGGGCCGTTCGTTCCCATATGTATGCTGAAAATAAAGAAAAAATAAATACTTCATTAATTACTTTTGATAAGTATATTGAAGTAGATAAACTAAACGAAAAATTAATAACATTTAAAGATGCTGGCATTACGCCAAGAATGTTTCAGTACAATTTATTAAAACGGGCAAAAACAGCACGAAAACACATTGTTTTGCCTGAAGGCGATGATGACAGAATTATTACTGCAGCTGCTAAATTGGTTGAAATGGATGTTGTTGATTTAA
>JBAZGP010000078.1:0-8640 GCA_041652835.1 Lutibacter sp.
TCGACCCTCTTCAAGAGTCATTGTTCCGGCAACAGTACCTGTAGGCAAATGTTTTGCAACAACATTTGCACCATATAAACCCGTTGAAGTGTTATCAGTTACTATTCCTTGAATTTTTGAAGTGGTCGCTTGCGAAAATCCAGTGACAAAAGAAATTACCGTAACTAATAATGAAAATAATAATCGTTTTTTCATATAATAATAAGTTAAATTTGAGTTAATTAATCATTTATTTTCAAAACTATAAAAAAAAAACCACTTAAAAAAGTGGGTTTTTCGTATCTTTATTAATTAAAGGCTGTTCATTTACGTGAGTTCGATATAAAAGAGTAAAATATTTGAAAAATAAGAGAATGTTTTTATTTTTATTTATTGAAAATCAAATATATAACTAAAAATTATTTTTATAATTTCTACTTCTATAATTATTTAATTTTTTTTATTATTATTAATTAATTCTTAAAGAAATTCAAAAAAAGTTTCACCAAAGACATTTTCAAACCCAATATCCTACCTTTCTCCGCAAAAACATTCATTATATGTCAAAATAAGAAATGAAATCTTATTGGCTTAAATCAAACTCACGTTAATTAGTATCATACTTTTTTATCAAAAGGAAAATTAATTTAATCCTCTAGCTTTAATCATAGGCTCAATTTTAGGTGCTGAACCTCTGAAATCTTCATACATTTTCTCTAATTCTAATGTGTTTCCTTTTGAAAGAATCATATCTCTGTACCGTTGTCCGTTTTCTCTGGTTAAACCACCATGCTCCATAAAATAGTCAAAAGCATCATGACTTAAAACTTCTGTCCACAAATAAGAATAATAACCGGCATAATAATCACCACTGAAAATATGTGCAAAATAGGTTGAACGGTATCTTGTTGGAACTTCTTTCATTAATAAATGAACTGAATTCAGCGCATCAGTTTCAAATTTATCTACGTCTGTTATTTTTGTATCTGCAGAAATTGTGTGCCATAACATATCTAAATTAGAAGCGGCTAAAACTTCAATTAAACTATAACCTTGATTAAAGGTACTTGCATTTTTAATTTTAGTAATTAATTCCTGCGGAATTTCAGTGTGATCTTTATAATTTAATGCATAATTTTTAAGTATCTCTGGATTTAACGTCCAGTGCTCATTAAATTGTGAAGGAAATTCCACAAAATCTCTAGCTACTGCTGTACCCGATAAACTAGGATAGTGCTGACTGGCGAAAAAACCGTGTAACGCATGACCAAATTCATGAAACATGGTTTCAACTTCATCAAAAGATAATAAAGTTGGTTCACCTTTAGCTGGTTTTGCAATATTCATCACATTATAAATAACAGGTTTTTTGTTGTATAATGTTGATTGCGTAACAAAATTATCCATCCAAGCACCTCCGCTTTTAGAACTTCTTGCATAATAATCACCATAAAACAAACCTAATGGTGTGCCATCTTCTTCAAATAATTCATAGGTTACAACATCTTCTTGGTAAGTTGGAATATCCGTTCTCTTTTTAAAAGTAATGCCATATAATTTTTGTGCAGCATAAAAAACACCTTTTTCTAAAACTGTATTTAGTTCAAAATATGGCTTAATTTCACTTTCATTTAAGTTGTATTTGGCTTTTCTTACTTTTTCAGCATAAAAATTCCAATCCCAAGGTTCTAATTCAAAAGTTTCACCTTGGGTATTTATCATTTTTTGAATCTCATCAGCCTCCTTTTTCTCTTTTAATGTAGCTGCCGGAACTAATTTTGCAAATAAATCTAAAACAGCTTGCGGTTTTTTAGCCATGGTATTTTGTAACCTCCATGAAGCAAAATTATCGAAACCTAATAATTTTGCTTTTTGGGCACGTAATTCAACCATTTTTGCTACCAATTCTTTGTTGTCAAATTTTCCTCCGTTAGCCCTATTCCAACCGGCTTCAAATAGTTGTTTTCTAACTTCCCTATTTTCTAAGTATTGTAATTGCGATTGTTGCGTTGTATTTGTTATCGTCAATAACCAAGTATTTTCTTTGGTTTTATCCTTAATATTTTCAATTTGTTCTTTTGAAAATCCGGCGAGTTTTGCAACATCATGAATTTCAACAGTTGCAGCTTCATCAGCATCAAGTAGGGTTTGATTAAACGCTGTGCTTAATGAAGCTAATTGTTCATTTATATTTTTAAGTGCAACTTTATCTTCTTTGGATAAATTTGCTCCCGCAATTGTAAATTTCTCGTAATAATTTTCTACTAATTTTAAAGATTCTGCATCTAAATTTAAACTTTCTCTATTCGTATAGATTTCCTTTACTTTTGTAAACAAGGCGTCATTTAAATAAATTTCATCGTAATGTTTTGCCGCTAAAGGCGCAATTTCAGATTGAACTTTTTTCAATGTGTCATTGGTATTGGCTGCTGTTAACGCATTAAATACATTATTGACCCTATCAAGCATTTTACCGCTTTTTTCTAAGGCAAGTATTGTATTGTCAAAAGTTGCTTTTTCTGAATTCTTAATAATAGTATTTACTGAATCAGACTGTTGTTTCATAGCTTCAAGCAGCGCTGGCTTAAAATGCTCGTTTTTAATTTTAGTAAAATCTGGTGCATTATAAGGCAATGCGCTTTCTTTTAAAAATGGATTATTGGTTAAATCATTTTCCATTAAATTGGTTTTTTTGTCTTGATTGCACGATATAATGGCAATCATTAAAGTTAATATTATAATAGTTTTTTTCATTATTAAAAGTTTAGATAAGTTTGGTAAATTTACTAAATGATTCTATATCAATTAAACATTCAAATATCGCATAAAATTTGTTTCTTTTAGCTCATTTGTCATCATAAAATAGAATTGTAGCCATGCTGAACTACCTGCTGGCTGGCAGGTTTTATTTCTAAACTGAACTAAAAATAATTCAAATTTTTAATACAACATTTACCCTTCAGCTATACTTCGGCTACGCTCAGTAAACACGCTCAGGGTAACAAAAATTAAATTGGTATTACAAATTAACTACAATAATTGTTTCACAAAAAAACCCACTTAAAAAAGTGGGTTCTTCATATCTATATTAACTAAAAGTTGTTAATTACTTTGCTTCTGCAACAATTTCAATTGGCAACTCAACCACAACTGCTCTATGCAATCTGATAGTGGCATTGTATTTTCCAATTCGCTTAATTGTTCCGCCTTCAACTTTAATGTATTTTTTATCAACTACCTGACCTGCAGCGGCTAAAGCATCTGCAACATTCTGATTATTTACTGATCCAAATAATTTTGTATTATCGGCTGTTTTGGCAGAAATTTTAATATCCAATGCTTTAATTGCATCTGCAATTTCAGTAGCATCTTTTATTAATTTTTCTTCTTTATAAGCGCGTTGCTTTAAAGTTTCCGCTAACATTTTTTTAACTGAACTTGTAGCCAATACTGCAAATCCTTGAGGAATCAAATAGTTACGGCCATAACCATTTTTTACAGTAATAAGATCATCTTTAAACCCTAAGTTTTCAACGTCTTGCTTTAATATAATTTCCATAATTCCTTGCTGTTTTTATTTTAACATATCTGCAACGTAAGGCAATAAAGCCAAGTGACGTGCTCTTTTAATAGCAACCGACACTTTACGTTGGTATTTTAATGAAGTTCCTGTTAAACGACGAGGTAAAATTTTACCTTGTTCATTTACTAAGTATAATAAGAAATCGGCATCTTTATAATCAATATATTTGATACCGTTCTTTTTAAAACGACAGTATTTTTTTACTTGTTTAGTCTCAATATCTAGTGGAGTCAGGTAACGAACATCACCTTGTTTTCCTCCTTTTGCTTGTTGTTCTATAGACATAACGCTTATTTTTTAGGTGCTTTAGCACTGTCTCTTAATCTTCTCTTTTCAGCCCAAGCAACAGCATGTTTATCTAACGCAACCGTTAAATAACGCATAATGCTGTCATCTCTTCTAAATTCAAGTTCAAAAGGAGCAATAGTTTCTCCATCAACTTTGTATTCAAATAAGTGGTAAAATCCACTTTTTTTGTTTTGGATGGTGTACGCTAATTTTTTTAAGCCCCAATCCTCTTTTGATATCATTTCGGCACCTTTAGAAACAAGATAGTCCTCAAACTTCTTTACTGTTTCCTTTACCTGAACATCAGATAAAACGGGATTCAAAATGAAAACAGTTTCGTAATGATTCATAATTAATAATTTAAGTTTTTACTTTTAAGGGTGCAAATATACATTATTATTGTTAGTTAGCAATAGCTTTTAAAGAAGTTTTTTGAATAAAAATGGAAGCTTATTTTAGAATAAATTTATAAGAAAAACCAACTTTTTAACATTTAACTTTTCAACTGCCCAACTTTCAAACTAATAATTATCCACATCAATATTGAATTTGATGGATTGAAATTCTTTTATAGACTGAAACGCATTTTTAACCCGCTGAATTTGATTTTTTCCAACAACCAACGATTGTTTCTGCGGAATTTTCACAATAACCGTTCTAATATAATAATTCCTAATTTTAGAAATGCTTGGTGTTGATGGCCCTAAAATATCATTTTTAAAAATTGAAATTAACGATTTCCCCAACCAAATTGCACCTTCATCAACCCGATTAAAATCTTTATGGCGCAAAGTTATTTTAATAATTCTATAAAATGGCGGATAATGGTATTGTCGGCGCTCTTCCAATTGCTCTTTATACATTTCGTCAAAAGCATTGGTTGAAACCTGTTGTAATATTTGATGATATGGGTTAAATGTTTGTATGGCAACCTTACCTCTTTTACTGGCGCGCCCTGCCCTACCCGAAACTTGAACCATTAATTGATAGCTTCTTTCATGTGCCCTAAAATCGGGAAAATTCAACATATTGTCGGCGTTCATAATTCCAACCAAAGACACATTTGCAAAATCCAATCCTTTTGAAAGCATTTGCGTACCCACCAAGATATCTATTTCCTGCGATTGAAATTGTCCAATTATTTTTTGATAGCTGTATTTTCCTCGCGTGGTGTCAAAATCCATCCTTCCCACTTTTGCATTTGGGAAGAGTTCTATCAATTCAATCTCAATTTGCTCGGTTCCAAAACCCTTAGTATTTAATTTTTCACTACCGCAAGCACCACAATTATAAGGCATAGCTTGGCGGTACCCACAATAATGGCATCGCAATTCTTTTCGGTAATTATGATAAGTTAAGCTCACATCGCAATTGGGACACTGCGGTGAAACGCCACAAGTTTCACATTCCACAACAGGCGCAAAACCCCTTCTATTTTGAAATAAAATAACTTGCTCTTTATTGTCCAATGCTTCGGTAATCATTTCAAGTAAACGGTCGGAAAAATGACCGGTCATTCTTTTTTTTCGATGCTTCTCTTTTACGTCAATCAATTCAATTTCAGGCAATAAAACATTTCCAAACCTTCTGTTTAATTCCACAAGTCCGTATTTGTTTTGCTGTGTGTTGTAAAATGTTTCAATACTTGGCGTGGCAGAACCCAATATAACTTTAGCTTGATGAAGCTGTGCCAAAACAATAGAAGCATCACGTGCGTGGTATCGTGGAGCAGGATCAAATTGTTTAAAGGAGGGTTCATGTTCTTCATCAACAATAATTAACCCCAAATTGGAAAAAGGCAAAAACATAGAGGAACGTGCACCTAAAATTAATTGTGCTTTTTGTTTATTTTCCAACACATTGTTCCACACTTCAACACGTTCATTCATTGCATATTTTGAATGGAAAACCGATAAATATTCTCCAAAATAAAGTTGAAGTCTTTCAATTAATTGAGTGGTTAACGCAATTTCTGGAAGCAGATAAAGCACTTGTTTTCCTTCCTCAATAATTTCTTTAATTAATTTTACATAAACCTCTGTTTTACCGCTACTTGTAATTCCTTTTAAAAGTATAGTTTGTTTGGTTTTGAAGTTTTCTTTTATGGCAATAAATGCTGCTTCCTGCTCCAAAGTAAGCTCTTTAATTTTACCCGATTTCCCCTCGAAATTAATTCTGTCTGCTTGAATAAAATAAATTTCGAATATTCCTTTATCAAGTAAAGATTTTAAAATGGCTGAAGAGCAATTTGAATCCTCTTGAAGCTGTGTTATTTTTATGGGTTTTTTTGAAGACTGTAATTGAAAATAGGTTAATATAATTTCGCGCTGTTTTTTTGCCCTGCTTAAAAAATCCAACAACTCAGGCAATTTCTCGGTTGCATTCCAAACTTCAGTTAGGCGAACATATTTTTCTAATTTAGGCTTGTATTGCTCATAAATTTGCTCTTTAACAACTATTGCATTTTTCTCGATTAGCGATTTAATAATTGGAAAAACATTTTTTTTTCCAAGAATATCAACAATTTGCTGAATAGAAAGTTGGGTTTGATGTTGTAAAGCTTCAAAAATTAGAAATTCTTCGTTGGAAAGCCCTTCTCCATTTATAAAACCTTTAACCAGTTGAACTTCTGTTTCGCTTTCCAACAAAAATGCAGAAGGTAATGCAGCCCTGTAAACTTCACCCAAAGAACACATATAATAACTGGAAATCCATTCCCAATGGTTAATTTGAATTTTTTTTACGACAGGAATTTCATCTAAAATTTGATAAATATCTTTTGCTTCATACCCAATTGGCGCTGTTTGATGAATTTTATAAACTAAGGCAGTATAAATTTTTGATTTTCCAAATTCCACAGCAACACGCATTCCTCTTTTTAAAAAGGAAGCTTCTGCTTCGGTTATTTTATAGGTAAATAACTTTTGCAAAGGAATGGGCAAAATGACATCAATAAAATAATTCAAAGGTTCTGGTTTTAAAACGTAAAAATATTTAAAATGAATTTAATAATCAGCGATTGTGGATAATTTAATTTTTAAAATTATACTCCAAACGTGATATAAGTTACAACTTAATTTAATTTTTAGAACTAAATTTAAGCCTTAAACTTTAAAAGTATAAATCATGAAAAAATTATTAATCCTGGGATTGTTAATCTTTAGTTTATTAGGTTGCGACAATAAAAAGAAAGAGGAAAAACAACCAATAAATTCTGATTACACCGCATTACAAAAAACAGCATCATCAATTTTTGGAGTATTGCCAACTGTTGCGGAAAATGACAAAAATATTGTATCTAATGAAAAGGTTCAGCTTGGCAAAAAATTATTTTTAGATAACAGATTGTCAAAAGACAATACGCAAAGTTGCAACACCTGTCATAATTTAGCTACTTACGGGGTTGATAATTTGAGTACTTCTCCTGGTAATGACGGCGGTTTTGGTTCAAGAAACTCTCCTACTGTTTTTAATGCAGCATTACATACATCTCAATTTTGGGACGGCAGAGAACCAGATGTTGAAGCACAAGCAGGTGGTCCTATGCTAAATCCGGCAGAAATGGCAATGCCAAGTGAAAAAGTAGTTATAGAAAGGTTATCTAAAATAGATGAGTATAAAAATTTATTTGCCGCTGCATTTCCAAATGAAACAAAGCCAATTTCATTTACAAATATTAAAAATGCAATAGGCGCCTTTGAACGGACATTAATAACACCTTCAAAATTTGATGAATTTATTGCTGGCGACTTAAATGCGCTATCAACTACTGAAAAAGAAGGCCTGCAATTATTTATAGATAAAGGATGTATTGCTTGTCATTCCGGTAAAGTATTGGGAGGAAATATTTATCAAAAATTTGGTGTTTATGATGATTATTGGAAATATACTAAAAGTGGTAAAATTGATGAGGGAAGATTCCAAGTCACTAATAATGAGACAGATAAATATTTCTTTAAAGCACCATCATTAAGAAATATAGAAAAAACATATCCATATTTTCATGATGGAAGTGTAAAGAATCTAAAAGAAGCCGTTCAAATTATGGGTAAAATTCAACTCAACAAAGACTTAACTGATACAGAAGCAACTGCAATTGTTTCTTTTTTAAATTCTTTAACCGGTAAAATACCTGAAACTATTTAGTTTTTGATGATTTCACTTTTTTAATTTTAATAAAATATATGTCCAATTTTATTGGGCATATTTTTTTGGCACGTTGTTTGTAATTGTGATTTTGAATTCTGCTGACCAGCAAATTTAGTTTAACCATTAAATAATTTATCATGAAAACAAAACTCTTACTTTTCGCCACTTTTTTATTTGTTGGGTTTGGCATTCAGGCTTCTACTTTTAAAACTGATAATTCTCAAAAAAATTATTATTATAATGATGATTATGGAAATTCATTCACATTTGTTGAAAGAGATGTAACATTTGCCGTTTTTCAAAATGGCGAGTTTGATTTCTACATCAACCAAAGAAACGCTTTAGGTGTAAATTATCAGGGCAACAACGGTGTTAACATTAGTTTTAACTCCGGTTATAACTACGATCCTTATGTACAATATGATGATTATGGTGCTATTATCCAAGTTGAAGATATTCCTATTTACTATGACTATTACGGACGTGTAAACCGAATTGGAAATACTATTATAAATTATGATTCAGGAAGATTAGTACGTGTTGGCGGATTGCATGTTTATTACAACAGACAAGGTTATTACAGCCATTATTCAGGATATATTAATGATTATAACAGAGATTATGTGTTCCACCCATATCAC
>JBAZGP010000078.1:8650-11598 GCA_041652835.1 Lutibacter sp.
TATTTTATGAGACCATTATTTGATTTCAGAATTGTAAGTCGTGATCCATATAGAAATCATTATCAACCAACACGTTACACTTATTACAACGATCATTCCAGAAATAAGTATTACAAAAATAATGATAAACATTATAGAAATGATGGTAAAAGAGACGGTAACGATTATAACAGACAAAGAGTAGCTGTAAAAAATGTTCCTAACAGATATGATGACAGAAAAAATAACAATGAAAGAACATCTCAAAATACTCGCAGCAATCAGGTTTATAATGATGCCAGAAGAACAAACACTGTAAACAGACCTAATCAAAATGAACGTAACAATGGTTCAGTTAACAACAATGATCGAAGAACAAACACTGCTGAAAGACCAAGTCAGAATGAACGTAACAATGGCTCAGTTAACAACAATGATCGAAGAACAAACACTGTAAACATACCAAGTCAGAATGAACGTAACAATGGCTCAGTGAATACAAATAATCATGGGGCAAATGAAAACAGGGAACAAAACAACACGAGAAACACAAGAATGGCTGAAAATCGTGCCCCTGAGCGTACAGCTCAAAAAACTGAAAGCGCACAACGACAAGGAAATAATAACGTTAGAGAATCAAAAAGTAAAGATAAAAATGAAAGATCTGAGAAATCAGAAAATTCAAGAGGCAATTCTTCAAGAAGAAATTAAGAATTATCAAATTGAATAAATACTAAAAAAGCGTTGCATTATTGCAACGCTTTTTTTGCTTTTTTACTACCTTCGTACATATCGTAACGTACAAACAAACAATCCAAATCACCATTTTTCATAGGAATTCTTCTTGAAGTACGCAAGCCGACATGTTTTATGGCTTCCATATTTGAAGTGATAAACCAAACTGTAGAATCTGAATAGCCACTTTTTAGGGTGTCGCCAATTTTTTTATAGAATTCTTGCATATCAATATCCAGTCGTTCACCATAAGGCGGATTGAATAAAATAACTGTACGCCCAAATACTTCTTTTACAGAATTGAAAAAATTGACATGATGCACGCCAATAAACTCACTTAAATTGGCATTTTTGACATTTTCTTTTGCCTTTACTACAGCAGATGGAGCCTTGTCAAATCCCATTATTTTAAAATGAGAATTGTGTATCTTTTTTATCAGTGAATCCTGAATGGTGAAAAATAAATCTTCATCATAATCTTCCCACTTTTCAAATCCGAATTCGTTTCTGTTAATATTTGCAGGAATATTATTGGCAATCATAGCCGCTTCAATTAAAATAGTGCCAGAGCCACACATAGGATCAATAAAATTACAATCGCCTGTATAGCCTGATAACAAAACCAAACCTGCCGCTAAAACTTCATTTATGGGGGCAATATTTGTTGCGCTTCTATATCCGCGCTTGTGCAAAGAATCGCCGGAGCTATCAAGTGAAATTGAGCAGTAATTATTATGAATATGCACGTGAATCTTTAAATCTTGGTGCTTTGTGTCAACATTCGGTCTTTCATTAAATTTATTTCTGAAGTAATCCGCAATAGCATCTTTTGATTTTAAAGTAATATAATGGGAGTTGGTAGTAAAGCCTTGGGAATTTACCACAGCTCCAATAGAAAAAGTACTGGAAACAGTCATATATTTTTCCCACTGAATTTGTTGTATTTTTTTATACAAGTCATCTTCATCCGCAACTTTAAAGGTTTTAATGGGCTTTAAAATCCGAATGGCGGTACGCAAAGCCATATTTGCTTTGTACATAAAACCTTTATCACCTAAAAAAGAAACGCTTCTTACACCAGTTTCTACATCTTGCGCACCTAAATTTTTAAGCTCGGTTGCCAACACTTCTTCCAACCCAAACATGGTGGTCGCAACCATTTTAAAATTTCTCTCCATACTATGTCATTATTTTGCAAAAGTACTCAAATATTAAGTTAAAAATTAAAATGTTAAATGTTAAAAGTTGAAAGCTGAAGAGTTAAAAGTTTTTTTGGAATAATAAAACAGTGAGTTTCCTGAATATTTAACAAAACAAATTCTTATTTTTGCAGTCATTTCAATATTATGACTAACAAAAAAGACTGGTTTGTTTCATGGTTTGACACAAGCTATTACCATATTTTATATAAACATAGAGATTATTCTGAGGGTCAAGCCTTTATGAAAAATTTAATTGGATTTTTAAAATTAGAAAAAAATAATTTAATTTTAGATTTGGCCTGTGGAAGAGGACGCCATTCCATTTATTTAAATTCGTTGGGATTCCAAGTTATTGGTGCTGATTTGTCTAAAAACAGCATTAATTATGCAAAACAATTTGAAACCGAAACGTTGAAATTTGTAGAACATGATATGCGAAATCCTTTCAAAAATAAATTCGATGTTATTCTAAATTTGTTTACCAGTTTTGGTTTTTTTGAAGATGATGCAGAGGATATTGCCATTTTACAAAACATTAAGGATGGCTTAAATCCTAACGGAATTGCCGTTATTGATTTTATGAATGCCAAAAAAGTGGTTTCTGAGCTTGTTTCTGAAGAAGTTCAAGTTGTTGACAACATTACCTTTAAAATAAACCGCTATATAAAAAACGGATTCATTATTAAAGAAATAAACTTTGATGCCGATGGAAAGCATCACACCTATTTTGAAAAAGTGAAAGGTTTGGACTTAGCTAAAATAAATACTTATGTAAATTCTGTTGGCTTTAAAATTAAATATACTTTTGGCAACTATCAGTTAGAAAAATTTAATGAAGAAACCTCTAATCGTTTAATTTTAGTTTTAGAATGACCTATATTGCCCTAATAGCCTCAGTTTTAGTTGGTATTATTATTGTTTTCGGCTTAAAACCAAGTTTTAAAACCGTGCAATTATTGTTGGCGTTTAGTGGCGCTTACCTATTGTCCATTACTATTTTACATTTATTTCCTGAGGTTTATGCTGTAAAAA
>JBAZGP010000079.1:0-10436 GCA_041652835.1 Lutibacter sp.
TGGTATAATGGCTTTCAATAACTTCTGGAATTTCTTTTAATCGGTTTACTGCTGCCGAATATTTACTGGCAGAATCAAGGAAAATACCAACAAACGCCAAAGTTTTATAGCCCAATACTTTAGGATTAATGATAAATTTAGAACCGGATATTAAACCTGCCGTTTCCAATTTTCGCAACCTTTGATGAATAGCGGCGCCCGATATTCCAATTTCACGCGCAATGCTTAAAATTGGTGTACGTGCATCTTCCATTAAATGTTTTAAAATAATTTTATCAATACCGTCAAAATGGAATTCTTTTTCTTTCATAATATTAAAATACAAAAGTAAATTTAAAAAAATAAAGGATATGAATTTTCATATCCTTTATTTTTTATTTCAATTTAAGATTTTATACCAATTTGTTATTCAAATGGTATTATTTATCTTCTTCGGGTTCCATTTTAAAATCTTCCATAAATTTGGTGGTATAATTCCCCGCAATATAATCTGGATGATCCATTAACTGTCTGTGAAAAGGAATGGTGGTTTTTATGCCTTCAATCACAAACTCATCTAAAGCCCTTCTCATTTTGCTGATTGCTTCTTTACGGGTTTGAGCCGTTGTAATTAATTTGGCAATCATAGAATCATAATATGGAGGAATGGTGTAACCCGTATATACGTGGGTGTCAACTCTAATTCCATGACCTCCTGGAGTGTGCAGTGTTGTAATTTTACCCGGTGAAGGCCTAAAATCTTTATAAGGATCTTCTGCATTTATTCTACATTCAATTGAATGGAGTTTAGGAAAATAATTTTTACCTGAAATAGGAATTCCAGCGGCAACTTTAATTTGTTCGTAGATTAAATCGTAGTCAATTACCTGCTCTGTAATTGGATGTTCCACCTGAATACGGGTGTTCATTTCCATAAAATAGAAATTTTTGTTTTTATCCACCAAAAATTCTATAGTTCCAGCTCCTTCATAAGAGATATATTCTGCAGCTTTTACGGCAACATCACCCATTTTTTTTCTTAATTGCGTGGTCATAAAAGGCGAAGGCGCTTCTTCAGTAAGTTTTTGATGACGGCGTTGAATAGAGCAATCTCTTTCTGACAAATGGCAGGCTTTTCCGTAGGCATCACCGATAATTTGAATTTCAATATGGCGAGGTTCTTCAATCAATTTTTCCATGTACATCCCATCATTTCCAAAGCAGGAAAACGCTTCTTGTTTGGCTGCATCCCAAGCACCTCTGAGGTCACTTTTCTTATAAACTGCCCTCATCCCTTTTCCTCCACCACCTGCAGTGGCTTTTAACATTACAGGATATTTGATTTCATCGGCAAATTTTTCGGCATCTTCATATAAATCCAATAAACCTTCTGAGCCTGGAATTGTTGGTACTCCTGCGGCTTTCATTGTGGCACGGGCTGAAGCTTTATCGCCCATTTTACTAATCATATCTGAAGTAGCTCCAATAAATTTTATGCCATGTTCTTCACATAATTTTGAAAATTTGGCATTTTCAGACAAAAATCCATAACCGGGATGAATGGCATCCGCATTGGTAATTTCGGCAGCTGCCAATATTGCCGACATTTTTAAATAAGATTCACTGCTTGGAGGTGGTCCAATACACACCGCTTCATCGGCAAAACGAACATGTAAACTTTCTGAATCGGCAGTTGAATATACCGCTACTGTTTTAACACCTATTTCTCTGCAGGTGCGAATAACTCTTAAAGCTATTTCACCTCTGTTTGCAATTAATATTTTTTTAAACATACTGTTTTCAAATTATTATAAACAACAATCAATTTCAAAAAAGATTTGAAATTTAGATGATGAAAATTGGGATTAAAATTATATTGGTTCCACTAAAAATATTGGCTGTCCATATTCTACCGGAGTGGCATCTTCCACTAATATTTTTACTATCTTTCCTGAAACTTCTGATTCAATTTCATTAAATAATTTCATAGCCTCAACCATACATACAACGGTATGAGGATTAACGACATCTCCAACTTCAACAAAAACAGGTTTGTCAGGTGCTGGCTTTCTGTAAAAAGTACCAATTATAGGTGAAGTAATTTCTATATATCTTGTAGTGGCTTCTTTGATACCTAAATCGGTTATGGTTGTTTGTGCTGAATCATTTGAAGGCATTGGTTGTCCAGGGGCTACAGCCATTTGAGGAATGCCAGATGGCGCTTGCTGAAGTATGGTGGTTTCAGTTTTTTCAGCTCCTGTTTTAATGGTGATTTTAATATCTTCCATTTCTAACTTAACTTCACTTGCACCAGATTTGGCCACAAATTTTATCAGGTTTTGAATATCTTTTAAATCCATGCTTATTGGTATTAAATTATTAATTGATTAAGAATTGTATGCCCATTTAAAGTATATTGATCCCCAAGTGAAACCGCCTCCAAATGTTGCGAAAATAATATTATCTCCTTTTTTAAGTTGCTCTTCATAATCGGCCAAAAGCAATGGCAATGTTGCCGATGTTGTGTTGCCGTAATTTTGAATGTTCATCATCACTTTTGAACTGTCCAATTCAATTCTGTTTGCAGTTGCTTCAATAATGCGTTTGTTTGCCTGATGTGCTGCGAGCCAATCAACATCTTCATTTGTTAAATTGTTGCGTTCCAAAATTTTAATTATAGCATCTGCCATATTAAATACTGCATTTTTAAATACTGTTTTCCCATCTTGAAAAACAAAATTTTCTTTTCTATCTATAGCTTCTTTCGTCATTGGATACAGAGAACCACCTGCTTTTACCTGTAAAAATTCTCTTCCTGCTCCATCACTTCTTAAATATTCATCCTGCAATCCTAAACCTTCTTCATTGGGTTCAAATAAAACCGCACCGGCACCATCTCCAAATATAATACATGTTGCCCTATCTGTATAATCAATCATTGAAGAACATTTATCGGCACCAATGAGCAATACTTTTTTGTATTTACCAGATTCAATATATCTTGCGGCTACAGACATTCCATATAAAAAACTTGAGCAGGCCGCTTCCAAATCGAAACCAAATGCGTTAGTTGCTCCAATTTTGGTAGCAACAAAAACTGCAGTTGAGGCTGCCTGCATATCGGGTGTAGCAGTGGCTACTATAACCAAATCAATTTCTTTAGGATCTAACTTTTTCTTATCCAGCAGCTGTTGGGCCGCTTTTATTGCCATAAAAGAAGTTCCTTTACCTTCTCCTTTTAAAATTCTTCGTTCTTTAATCCCTGTTCTTGTTGTAATCCACTCATCGTGGGTATCCACCATTTCTTCCAACATTTCATTTGTTAAGATATCCTCAGGAACATATTTTCCGACTGCAGTAATTACCGCGGTAATTTTCGTCATATTTTTGTGCTTTCTTATAATCAAAAACAACGTTTCAAAGTAATGAAATCTATTTTGATTTTTTAGTGCTTTTTATCAGTTTTAATCACTTTTTGATCAATTTTATCAAAAAAAGTAAAAAAAAACCCCCGAATTGAGAGTTTTTAATGTTTTTACATGAAACCGATTAAGCTTGAATTACTTCTGCTGAATCTATTACAATTTGACCTCTGTAGTACAATTTACCTTCATGCCAGTGTGCTCTGTGGTATAAATGTGCCTCACCTGTTGTTGGGTCAATAGCTATTTGTGGAGCTACTGCTTTGTAATGAGTTCTTCTTTTGTCTCTTCTTGTTTTTGATATTTTTCTTTTAGGATGTGCCATTGCTCTTATTTTTTTCTATTTGTATATTTCTTAATTTATTCCACCTTGGGTCGTTTTCCTTGGTTTTATTCTCTACTTGATCTTCTTCTTGATCTTCTTCTTTTAATTCAAATTCTTTTAATTTTTCTAAAACTTCTGAGTGAAGCGATCCATCAATTACTCCCGGATGAATTCTTTTTAAAGGCACTGCCAACACAATTGCTTCATAAATGTATTGGGCAACTTTAATTTTATTTTCAAAAAACGGTATGATTAAAATCTCTTCGTTTTCATCGTTAAATTCCTCTCCAAATTTCACAACCAAATGCATTTTTGCGTCTATTGGTTGATGAAATAACTCGGTACTTACATCACAAGCTACTTCAACCCAGCCAGAAAAAGCAAAATCCAACTCAAAAATTGTGGTGTTCTTTAAAAATGACAATACCACTTTTATGTTTGAATCATAAAACTCGTCATAATTAAAAAAATCAAAGAACTTCTTGTCAATTGTATATTCAAATTGATGAATTCCTTCTTTTAAACCAATAAAAGAAATGTCAAACTCTTTTAAATCTTTCATTTCAAACTTCAATTTGAGCGTGCAAAGATATAAAATTATAAAATATATACTAAAATAAATTTTGAAATTTTATTTATTTACTTCTGAATGGGTGCTTTTTAAAGCGTTTTCAGTCAAACTCTTATATTCACTCCTTGTTTTAAAAATTTGAATGCCACTAAAAACAGCTTCTTTAAACGAGTTAATGTTTGCTACATCTTTCCCCGCAATGTCATACGCTGTACCGTGATCTGGCGAGGTTCTTACTTTATCCAACCCAGCTGTAAAGTTAACGCCTTCTCCAAATGACAGCGCTTTAAATGGTGCTAACCCTTGGTCATGGTACATGGCTAAAACAGCATCAAAAGTTTTGTAATTTTCTGATCCAAAAAAACCGTCAGCAGCATACGGTCCGTAAACCAATTTACCTTCATTTTGTATTTCATCAATGGTTGGACGAATAATTTCATCATCTTCAGTTCCAATGACACCGTGATCGCCACAGTGCGGATTTAATCCCAAAATGGCAATTTTAGGTTTTGGAATGGCAAAATCCTGAATCAAAGTATGGTATAATATGGCCACTTTTTTCTTTATTAATTCGGGCGTGATTGATGTTGCTACTTTTGAAACTGGAATATGACCTGTTATTAATCCTATTCTTAAATCGTCAGACATTAAAATCATTAAGCTTTCACCTTTCAATTTCGACTCCAAATATTCTGTGTGACCTGGGAATTTAAAATTTTCCGACTGAATGTTATCTTTATTTATGGGCGCAGTAACCAAAAGATCTATTTCTCCCTTAGCCAATGCATTTGTTGCCGCTTCAAGTGATAAAAAGGCATGTTTTCCAGAGTCGGCTGTTGGTTTCCCTAAATTAACCTCAATGTCATCTTTCCATAAATTCAATACATTCAATCTGCCTTGTAAGGCGGCATCAACTTGCCTAATTCCATTAAAAATCAGGTTAATGTCCATATTCTTTTTATAGTTCGTAATTAATTTGGCCGAACCAAATATGATTGGCGTACAAAAATCAAACATCCGTTTATCCAAAAAGGTTTTCAAAATAATTTCTATTCCAACACCATTAAAATCTCCGATAGAAATTCCCAATACTATTTTTTCAGATTTCTCCATAAATCAGCTTTATTATACTTAATTTTGAATCATCAAAAGTAGTCAATTAAATTGAAAAAATATGTTTACCGGTATAATAGAAAGTGTAGGGATTGTTAAAAATCTAAAGAAGGATGGAGAAAATCTTCATATTACCATTGAAAGCAAATTTACTCCCGAATTAAAAATAGACCAAAGTATTGCACACAATGGTGTTTGTTTGACCATTGTAAATATAAAAGATAAAGAATATACGGTTACCGCCATAAAAGAAACGCTGGATAAATCCAATTTAAAATATGTTTCCATTGCTGACAAAATAAATTTGGAACGCGCTATGATACTTGGCGCCAGATTAGACGGGCATATTGTGCAAGGCCATGTGGATCAAACTGCGGTTTGCACAGCTATTGTTGAAGAAAATGGAAGTTGGGTATTTGGTTTTGAATATGCCAATACATACAAGAACATTACCATTGAAAAAGGCTCTATCACCATAAATGGCGTGAGTTTAACGGTGGTGAATTCGGAAAAAAATAGTTTTTCTGTAGCGATTATTCCTTATACTTATGAATTTACCAATTTTCACACTTTTGAAATTGGTACAGTGGTTAATTTAGAATTTGATGTAATAGGAAAGTATGTAGCGAGGTTGCTGGAAAAATAGTTATTTTTTTCTTTTCAGCTCAAAAATTCCATAAGCCACACCAGAAACCAATAACAGCGATAAACCGCCGTCTATTGGTAACCCTGGACCAGGAACACCAGGACCACCCATTTCCTTATGACCATTCTTAGGTGGTTTGGGCGGTTCTTTTGAATATGCCACCACACTTATGAGCATAAAACAAAAACTCAACAAAAATAGGTTAATCTTTTTTCTATTCATTTTGGGGTTGAATACTATGTAAATTTAAAAAAAATCTACAAACAAATTAGCTTTTTTTTAATGTTTCACTTTAAACTTTATTGCACCAAATATTATTCTCACTTTCATAGAGGCCAGCACTCAATACTATTTTAAAATTTACAAATAACTTTTTTAATAAAAACAGTATTATAATTTAAAAATGCACCTAATTTATAACTGGATTGTAGGGCAAATATATATTTATAATTTTACATCCTTGCAAAATTTAACATAAGTTAAACAAAATACCCGCTATTTGGCATAAATGGATTTGTTATAGTAGAAAAATTGATTTTTCATTTATTTCTGATTGAAAGTGTCACATTTTAAAACATTTCTTATTTAAGTTATAACTCAAATTATATTTTTTATTACCAGCAAAAATAAAAACCAGCCTTATCTCTAAAGCAGGTTTTTAAAATTATACTATTTAAATAATCTTAAAAATACCAAATACATTTTTTTAAATGGTTAGTATCTTTGGCAATATTGGCTCAGTGATATTGAGGGCTCCTAACTCAAAAAGACCTGAACTTTACACTGATTTTTATATGTTATCTTAATTTACAGATCAATTTATCAAACTAAATGCAGTTTCAAAAGAGTTTATAGAAGAGATTACAAAAACCATATTATAAATGTTAAAATGATTAACCTAAATCGTTTGGCAAAAGCCCTTTACAAAAGATTGGATGAGAAAAATAAAGTCTAATTCAAAATTAAATAATTTTATAAATATAATCAATAAAATTACCTCATGGTCTTTTTCATAAAAGCAACAACATTACCATAACGCTCATTTTCAATATTATATGGAGTTCCATGATAAATCAGAAAAGATGTTCCCAACTTACTTGACCAAATCCCTTTATTTTTTCCAGTACTTAATTGCCTTGCTGCATGAGTCGCTAGAATGTCTTTCGCATAAAATGCAACTTTTTTAAATCCATCCTCATATTCCCCATCCTCACATACAACATAACCTAAATGAGTAAATATTTCTACTAATACTCTAATTGAAAACTCATCTTCAACATCAAATGGCCAATCATATTTAACCCCATCTAATCCAAATGTAGGCCTTTTGTCTAAAGCTAAACTTTGCCACCAACAAGTGGTAACATTAGCTGCCCAAGCAATACAATTATAATTTGAGCTAGCCTTGTCTACAATTTTAAAAGATTTATCACCATTTAATTTTGGAAATGCTTTGATAATTTTGTTTCTATTTAGTTCTGAATTAATCAATAGGGCTAGCTCTTAATCATTAAACATTTTGAATTCTTCCATTATGATAAGCCCTCACCCATTTTTTGCAAACTTCCTCAATAGTTTCTCTACCGTTTGAACTCAAAGATTTGCCTGTGATAATATTCAAAGCCCAAACTAAAACGCTCGGTTCTCTATCAATTTCATCAATAATCAATGGTATCGCTTTGTTTTTCAACTCAACTATTTTTTTAAAATTATCGTTTTCAATGATATTTGAGATTGAAGATTCAAAAGCTGTATTTTGTTCCCATAAATCAACTAAAGAACTGAACTTGTCTTTTAGATAAATATTTTCAAATAAATCCTTATCTAATTTCAAAGTCCCATAATCAATTTTTGGCGTATCAAGTTGCTCGTCATTCACATAATGTTCAATTTTTGTGTTCTCAACCTTTATATTTTGTGGCGGTAAATCAATGATAATTGGCATAATTAACTTATTATTTTTTTAGTTTCTTCTGTTATTCCCTCATTAAATAATTGATTCTTTTTATCTCTTATTTTCTCAAATAAGGATATAACCAATTCTCTGTCATTTTTAATCACAGAATTATAAAGAATATCTATGTCAAAAATATATGGAACTGAATCTTCTAAGGGTGTATCTAATATATGGCTAATATTAATATTAAAATTATTTTCTCTATCGAGAGTAGTAAATCTAAATTGGAAATTACTAATCGAAAAAGAATTTTTATCATCCTTAAGGTAGGTATTGAAATACTTCGAAATTTCTTTTACGTCAAGCGGTAATTTTATTTTGTTAACATACCGTAATGAAATACCATTTAACTCATTAAGATCGAAAAATTCATTAAATTCATCCCAAAATTTGAAAGCGTTCTTAATAAAATTATCCCACCCAGTATATTTTTCATGAGATTGGAAAGTAAATTTCGTTTCTGTTATGGTAAAAATTTCCTGTCTGTTTTTCGATATCACTTGAATCCCATCAAACTGTTTATCTTCCAGTGAAACACTCGTCTCACTACTGTCGTTATTAACAACAATACTTTGAACAAACCTTTCATTAACGACAGGAAAATTAGATTTGAATCTCTTAGCTATTTCTTTAACTATATTAATATCAAATCTCTCAATTTTATTATATCTAAATTGAATAATAGATAAAATAATTGGGGCATTTTCATAATAAGTTTTACTAACTCCCATTTTGTAATTTATTTAATAATTTTTAATATACAAATTTATAAATAATTTTATTAAAAACTATACCTTTACGTATAATTTAAAAATAAATTAAGAATGAAAGACATAGAAAACTTAAAACAAAAATTACTCGTACCTATATTTAAAAAAAATGATTTTACCATTTCTTATAGAACACTAAATCATTATGATGTAACAGGAATCCTAATAAGTGAAAGAACAAATCCTAATCAATGGCGTAAATTCAGTTCATTTGAATTTATATGGGTAGAATTAGTGATGGAATTAAGGGAAATAGGAATGCCTTTGTCTAAGATACTAATTCTTAAAAACAAGTTGTTTGAAGAAGGAAAAAAAGGTAGCGTTGACAAAGCTAATTTTATTAACAAGTCATTTGAAGAAGAAATAACTTTATCAATTATAAATAATTATGATTTATATATGCTCATTTTTAATGATTGCAATTATACCTTTCATGATAGCCAGTCTTTGCAACAATGGCATAATGGAGTATATAAAAACGAACCTCATATAAACATACCACTATCCAATATAATACAAGAAGCCATAAATAAACTAAATAATCAATAGTCTAATTATATATTTTCCATATTCTTTGCCCCCCTCTTTCGTCCTCTATGAATTAAAAAACCTCATAAGTTTAAAACTTACAAGGTTTTATAGTTTCTAATAGTGGTCCCACTTGGGCTCGAACCAAGGACACCCTGATTATGAGTCAGGTACTCTAACCAGCTGAGCTATGGGACCTAAAACTGGTTTGCAATATTACCACTATTTTAGCTTATGCACAATAATTTTAATTAATTTTTAAAAATTTCTTAAATCTCATATAACCACTTTTTATATAGTAGATTTTACATTGATTTATCTGAATTAAATTTTATCAAAGTTTTGCTTAAACCAAACTTTTTGGTATTCTCTTTTTAAAATCAAATACGTTATTTGCTCAATAGTATTTCGTAAATCATCACTTTTTAGGTTAGCCAATTCACTTTCGGGAACATCTATTCTATACAATAAATTTAAATAATCATCATATTGATTGGTGATTAAGTGAAACAAAACATCGAATAATTGATTTTTCAACAGAACAGGGGAATGTATAATGTCAAAATTCACAGCTACATTTGCCAAGTGAAAATCTTTATTTAACTGTTCAATTAAGCGTTCATATAAATTTTCAACGGTTATTGATTTTAACAATTCCAAAGTATTTTTTGCGGGTAACATTAAATGGTGCGTTTCATTAAACCAAGTCCAAAATTTTTAAGAACATTTTTTCTATCTTCAGAAATGGATAAATTTTTCAATTCCATAAAAGCGAGGTTTGTATAAAATCCGATGGCTGATTTAATAATTTCAGGAATGTTGTTTTCTTCGAATAGTAGAGTGACTTCCCTTATTTTATGATTATTGTCCGTTGATTTGTATAAATTCAGTAATTTTTCTTTATCTGCCTTACTGCAAACTTCCAATGCTTCTAAATACAAAAATGTTTTTTTATTTTCAGCAATATCCCCTCCTATTTGCTTTCCAAAAATTTCAACATCTCCAAAAGTATCTAAATAATCATCCTGTAATTGGAAAGCAATTCCAAGATTTAAGCCAAAATTGTAAATACGTTTGGCTTCAACATCATCAACTTTTGCTATAATAGCGCCCATTTCCATCGCT
>JBAZGP010000079.1:10446-11593 GCA_041652835.1 Lutibacter sp.
CAATACCGATGTTTTAAAAGTTATCATTTTTAAATACTCGGCAATGGTAACATCTTTTCTTGTTTCAAAATCAATATCCAATTGTTGTCCCTCACAAACTGCTAAAGCTGTTTTGCTGAATAAAGTGATTAACTTCTTAAAAACGGGTGCTTCATAATTTTCAAAACATTGATAAGCCATAATCATCATCGTATCTCCAGACAAAATTCCTGTATTTACATTCCACTTTTTATGGACTGTTTCTTTCCCTCTTCTAATTGGAGCTTTGTCCATAATATCATCGTGAACCAGTGTGAAATTATGAAAAATTTCAATGGCCAATGCGGCATTGTACGCATGTTTTACATTTCCTTTAAATAAATCGCAAGTCATTAAAGTTAACACCGGGCGCAATCGTTTTCCGCCTATTTGAAGTAAATACTGAATGGGTTCATACAAATTAGCGGGCTCTTTTATGTTTATTTTTTCGTTTAAATAATCAATAAAATTTTCTTTATAAATTTCAATAGGATTCATTTTGATACAAATTTCTTGTAAAAATACATCATTAATGGCTAATTAAAAAAATGAAAAAAAATATTATATAAACTTTGGAAACTTTTTTTGTTTCTAAAGTTTCCATTTTGTATATTTGCCACCTCAAAATAAAAGAAAGAGCTTATTATGAAGGAAGTCATTTTAAAAAAAGCCAGTGAAATATTTTTAAAGTACGGATTTAAAAGTGTTACTATGGATGATATTGCCAATGATTTAGGGATTTCTAAAAAGACCATTTATAAATTTTATAAAAACAAAGTTGAACTTGTAGATGAAGCTGTACTCAATTTTCACAATGAAATGCACAATACCATAACAACTATATGTGCTTTGGGACACAATGCCATTCAGGAAAATTTTGAAATAAAAAAAATATTTAAAGAGATGTTTAAAAATTCTGATGATTCCCCAATGTTTCAGCTTGAAAAATACTATCCAAAAACACATCGCAAAATTATCTCTGATGAGTTTTCCATGTTTAAGGAGTTTATTTCAACCAATCTTAAAAAAGGTATTAAAGAAGGATTATATCGAAAAAATATTGATATAGAACTTGTTACTAAATTCTACTTTTCAATTGCAATGAGTGTTCATGATGCAAAATTACATA
>JBAZGP010000080.1:0-11480 GCA_041652835.1 Lutibacter sp.
ATCCATTTCCAGCAGCGATTCCGGTTTTTATATATTCCAATCCGTCGGCTAAGGTATAGGCCAATTCGATTTCTGGTGTTGCTCCGGCTTCCTGCATATGATATCCAGAAATAGAAATTGAATTAAATTTCGGCATATTTTTGCTCGCATATTCAAAAATATCAGCAATAATTTTCATGGAAGGCGTTGGCGGATAAATATAAGTATTCCGCACCATAAATTCTTTCAAGATATCGTTTTGAATGGTGCCTTCTAATAATTTATCAGCAACTCCCTGTTCTCTGGCAGCTACAATATAAAAAGCCAAGATGGGTAAAACGGCTCCGTTCATAGTCATAGAAACCGACATTTGGTCTAAGGGAATTTGGTCGAAAAGCAATTTCATGTCTTCCACCGAATCAATAGCAACGCCGGCTTTTCCAACATCTCCCTGAACACGTTCGTGATCCGAATCATATCCGCGATGTGTGGCCAAATCAAAAGCAACCGACAAACCTTTTTGACCCGCCGCTAAATTTCTGCGGTAAAATGCATTGCTTTCTTCAGCAGTGGAAAATCCGGCATATTGGCGAATTGTCCAAGGTTTTTGGACGAACATGGTGGAATAAGGTCCTCTTAAATAAGGTACAATGCCGGCAACATAATTTTCATGGTCAAAATAGGAATCTTTCTCCTTTTGACTGACTATTTTTAGTTGTGAAAAATCTTTACGCTTCATTTTTCAGTCTTTTTTGTTCTAATTTTTCTGCCAATCTAACAGGGATGATAGGAATTATCAGCGTTTTTTGCGGATTTCTTACAACAAATGGTTTTACTTGCAAGTCGTGTTTCATGCTATCTTTTTCATTGGGATATTTATTGGTTCCCAATAAAACCAATTCTCCGGAATCAAATTGTGCTTGTTCTTTTTGGGCATTTTCTTTAATTTTTCGCTGAATGATGCCTTCTTTTAATTGGGTTAAAAATCCGCCTTTTTTCTCAATATCTTTAAAAATATCCAAAGCTTTTTCTGCTATTTGTTTGGTGATGGATTCAATATAATAGGAATCTGTAGCAAAATGCTGGGCTTGTTTAAAATAGCTTTCTTCCTTTAAAATCAACAATTGGTTACGGGCTATTCGGTCACCAAAATCATTAGAATTATGAAAAACAGCATCATAAGCGCAATTTGAAATGGTATTTGCACCGCCTAAAATTGCACTCATACTTTCAGTGGTGGTGCGCAGCATATTCACATTATAATCGTAAATTGTTTTATTGCGCAAACTTGGTTCTGCATAAATTTGGGCGTTGGCACTTGTACCATATTCTTTTAAAATTAAATTATAAACATATTTAAAAGCCCTGATTTTTGAAATTTCAAAGAAATAATTATTGCCAACCGCAAAATTGAATTGAATTTTATTGGCAATTTCTGTACCAAATCGGGTTAAATATTCATTGGCAACAGCCAACGCATAAGCAACTTGCTGTACCGTATTTGCGCCTGCATTTTGATAAATATCGGCATTAACGCCTAAAATAAATGAGGAAGGATTTTTCTGAATAATAGCTTCTAAAGTTTTAAAATCATCATTTAAAGATTTATGCCAATTCCCGGTTCTCGCTATCTTTCCTATGATATCTATATTGTAAAAAACGGTTTCATTTTTCAGCAATTCGTTAAGTTCATTGATGAAATCTTCAGATAAAAATTCAAATTCAAAATGAAACACAATATTTTTAGACAAAAGGTTTTTAAATAATAAGGCAGCATTGAAAGGTTTTTTTGCAACAAATTTCACAGCATTTGCTCCTTTGTTGGTGGCATCAACCGCTTTTATGTTTGCTTCCTCTTCCGAAGAAATAACTATTTTTTGACAAATTTTAAAATCTTCTTTTGAAAGAGGAATAATTAATTTTTCAAATTCGTCCGAATGATAAGATGGTTTTATGGTAATGCCTTCGTTGGTTTTGGTGAGAAGGGTTTCGTTATAATCGGCACCTTTTAAGTCGACCTGAATTTTTTGCTTCCAGGCAGCGGCCGAAACTGGCGGAAATTCTTGTGTAATAAAATTACTCATATTAACGGTTTATTATACAAAACTCGCGAATAATACTTAGAAATATGCGATTTAACCCAAGTTAACTTGCTAAATTATTATAGCTATTTTCCAGGAAGAGTATCATATTCAATCAAATAAATATCTTCATTTTCCTTTTTCATTTTATATTCTTCCCTTGCAAACTTTTCCAATTCTTCGCGGTCATTGTGTTTATTTATGAAATCTTTATCCTTATTAATTTCCGATCTATAATACTCTTGTTCATTTTCAAGCTTCCTAATTTCTTTATCAAATTCTCTTTGATTCACTAAAGAATTTTCATCAAAAAAGCCCATCCAAACAACAAAAATAACAAGGATAATTACGTATCGGTTCGTAATAAATTTTACAAATGGTTTATCTTTTATTTGCTTAAAAGTCATAAACTAAAGTTTGTGCTTATTACTGTTCTAACGATATCAATAGCTACTGTATTGTATCGGTCATTTGGAATAATAATGTCAGCATAATTTTTTGTAGGCTCAATAAACTGCTGATGCATAGGCTTTAACGTATTTTGATAACGGTCCAAGACTTCAGTTATATTTCGGCCACGTTCTTCAATATCTCGTTTTATTCGTCGTATTAAACGCTCATCCGTATCCGCGTGCACAAATATTTTGATATCAAATAAATCGCGCAATTCTTTGTTACTTAAAATTAAGATTCCCTCAACAATAATTACTTTTCTTGGGTGGGTAATTAAGGTGTCAACGGTGCGATTATGGGTAATAAATGAATACACGGGTTGTTCAATAATTTCGCCATTTTTCAATTGTTTCAAATGGTTTACCAGAAGTTCAAAATCGATTGCTTTTGGATGGTCAAAATTAATTTTTGTACGCTCTTCATAAGTCAAATCGGTGGTAACGTTATAGTAGGAATCTTGGGAAATTACGCAAACCTCATCGGTAGGTAATTCGTGTATAATTTGATTCACAACGGTCGTTTTTCCGCTTCCTGTTCCGCCGGCTATTCCAATTATCAGCATTTCGATGATTTATTTTATATTTTCACAAATTTAAGGAATATTAAATAGCAAAACAGATTTAAATAATTTTTTGAATAACAATGTTAAATTGTCAATATTTTACTGCTATTTTGGGTTAATACTAACTTTTAAAGCAAAGTAGTTCGATTGACATTTTGGGCGTTACCCGCCAGCTGGCGGGTCAGGCTTTCCGTTATATCTTTTTCTGCGTTTCACTCCAAAAAAGTATACCACTCCAATCGCTAACGCGGCTTGAATTTATACCTTATAATTTCAATTAATTCAAAAAAAAGGATTCTTTTTGTTGAAGAAACTTCTTTGAGTTGGTAGAGAATCCTGCTTCTCTTTCCTTATTTTGCTTCATATATTGAGCCGACAGAGGGGCTTCCCTCGGCTATATTTCGGCTGCGCTCAATAACCACGCTCGGGACAAGCTTCTCGCCAGTTACTTATTTATAAATATTGAGCCGACAGAGGGGCTTCCTTCGGCTATATTTCGGCTGCGCTCAATAACCACGCTCGGGACAAGCTTCTCGCCAGTTACTTATTTATAAATATTGAGCCGACAGAGGGGCTCGAACCCACGACCTGCTGATTACGATTCAGCTGCTCTACCAAACTGAGCTATGTCGGCTTTTAAGGTTAAAAGAATATGATATCCAAAGATAAATATTTTATGGAATTCATACTGAAAAAGGTCAAAAATTTATATAAAAAAAGTCCCTTCGTTTTTGAAGAGACTTTTTTGAGCCGATAGAGGGATTCATTTCTTACGCTTAATATTTTCAAATAAAAAAGTCCCTTCGTTTTGAAGAGACTTTTTTGAGCCGATAGAGGGACTCCCCTCGGCTAGGCTCGGGACAAGCTTCTCGTCCAGTTACTTATATTTAATATGATGAGCCGATAGAGGGACTCGAACCCACGACCTGCTGATTACAAATCAGCTGCTCTAGCCAGCTGAGCTACATCGGCTTTTGTGGGTGCAAATAAAATTACTTTAAAAGTAATAAGCAACTATTTGAATGCTTTTTTTTAAAATAATTTACAGTCAATTGGTAATAAGGAAATTGAATACTTAACTCAATTTTTTTTATAATAGAAAAAGAGTGCTGGTTTTAAGAAAAAGGTAGGTTAAAAAGGGAAGAATCCCAGTTAATTATTTATCTAATAATTTGAGGATCTCTTTACTATTAGCTAATTTTTTTTGTTCTTTTTTCTTCATCACATCTTCAACAATTTTAAAAATTTGCTGTTTAATATCTTTATACTTTTTTACGTAAGCATTTACTTCTTTTTCTATTTTTTTATGATTTTCCCGATAGTTTACATTGTCGGTAACGCTCTCGTTTTTGAGGAACTCCGAGAGATTTTTTTCTTGATGACTAATGTGATCCAAAAGTGTATTTCCTGCGTTTTTTTGAACGGCAATTTGTTTCACATTTTCTTCAATTTTTTTATGCAAACCTATAGCCAAAACATCAATATAATTAGCGCTGAGCAAATGTTCCAAAAATTGTATTTCGTCTTTTATAAGATGAATTTCAGAAATCCAATTTTTAGAATCATGATGTAATTCCTCTTTGCTTTTTTCTCTGCCAAACCAATCTTTTTTCATTTTAGTTTTCATCTTTAAGGAAATTTATATTCTGTTATAAAGTTAAATGCGAAAATTGAAGAATAATTTGATATCCATCAGGTTTTTTATAGTAAATGATTATTTGATGAGGCCATTTATATATTCTAATATTTTAATTTTTAAATTCCTATAATGTATCAAATACATAAAAACTTCTTCAGCTAAATTTTCGTATGCTATCAAGTTAAAATGACCATTTTTTAGCAATTTAATCTCCTGTATTTCATTTAAATTTTTTTTATAATTATTAATTTTATCGGTGAGATTATTTTTTTCCTTTTCAAAATTATCAAGCTCTAAAATGAATAATTGCAGGCGTTCAAACAAATTTGGAATTGTGGAAGTGAACGGATAGGCTTTAATAAGCCTTTTTATAAAGGCCAATTCGCTATTAATAAAGGTAAACTCTGCTGTCCACAATGAGGTATTGTAAAGTAATTCATCAATAGTTTTATCTCTTAAAAATGTTTTATAAACTGAACTTGCTTCCATTGCTGTACTTATTAATTCATAGCTAAGTAACTTATTATATGCTTCATATAAAATGATATATATCAAATTGGAATTACTTCCTATGTACCTGAGCGCATAAAAATTAATCAGATTGTATTGAGATTTATAAAAATCAATTTCTTTCTTCTGTCCTAAATTGAAGCTCTTAAAAAATTCAGTTGAAATTGATTACAAAACAGGGAGAGATGATAAATTTAAATCAATGATGGCATACAGAATTGATAGATATCATTTTTTAAAACCACAACAAGCAATAGCTTTATATTGTTATTCACTATCAATCATACTATTATGAAAAATTTTTTAATTTTTCTTATTTGCTTTTGCATTCATTTGTCCGCATTTACTCAAATTTTAGGTGATATAGATGAGGTTTATCCTTTGCAAGGTAATTTGATTGCTGTTAAAAAAGCAAATCAGTGGGCTTTTATTGACAAAAATGGTAAAAAGGTAATTGACTTTAGAAATGATTTGGTATTAACTGATATGGTGGATTCTTTGAATCAAAAGGAATCGTATCCAATATTTAAAGATGGAAGGTGTTTAATTAGAAAGCTAAAGGGTGAAAATTATTATTATGGTTTTATAAACGAAAATGGGGAGGAAATAATAAAGGCACAGTATTTAAATGCAACAAATTTTTCAAATGGTTTTGCAATTGTCACAATGCACTTAAAAGATTTCTTAGGTTTTAATGAAGTGTTAAAAAAACCCATAGTTTCTAATAAAATTGAAGATTATGTAATTGATACTTCTGGTAAATTGGTAAAATATTTATACAATCCAAGAAGTTATGTTTTGTCTAATAAAAAAGTACCCGCCATTGAATCGAAGTTTATTGCACCAAATTTAGTGGCTGCAAAAACAAAAAATGGAAAATGGGAGATCCATGAATTTTAACCTTAAAAACAACTATTATGGCACTAAATTTTAATCAATTCGCAAAAGAAGGCAATGTATTTTTAAAGGATTATGCCAAAAAAATAAATATGGCAGACGATACAGATAAAGCCGGACGCATACTGTCTTCTATTTTACATGGATTACGAGATGTAATAACAATGGAAGAATCGCTACAGCTAATTTCTCAATTTCCGATGTTTTTAAAAGCCGTTTATGTGAACAGATGGACCACACGTAAAAAGAGAAAAGTTAAAAGCATGACTGAATTTATTGATTTAATTAGGGATTTGAATGGCGTTACCGCATTTCACGATTTTGAAACTGATGAACTTGCGGAAAATTACATCAATTCAACATTTATGGTATTGCGCAAACATGTTTCTTTAGGTGAATTGGAAGATATTAGAACGGTGCTTCCTAAAGAACTTAAATCTATGGTATATCAAAATATAATGTTTTAAAAATCACTAAGAAATAAAGGGATGATAACTACCCAAACATACAAAGAAATAGAAATTGATATTGGAGAAATATCTTTAAAAGGAAATTTAAGACTTGCTAAACCCAATAAAGGGATTATTTTGTTTGCTCATGGAAGTGGAAGTAGCAGGTTAAGTGTTCGGAATAATTATGTTGCCAATTTATTGATTGATGAAGGATTTTCCAGTTTGCTTTTCGATTTGTTAACAATCAAAGAAGATATGATTAACGAAAATCGGTTTAATATTGAATTGCTTACGGAACGATTGGTACAAATCACAAAATGGGTGATGAAATTTGAAGAAACAAAAAAAATGCCAATTGGATACTTTGGTGCTAGTACAGGTGCAGCTTCTGCCTTAAGCGCAGCCGCCCAATTAGGAAAAAGCATAAAAGCAATAGTTTCAAGAGGCGGTCGTCCTGATCTAGCTATGTCAGTGTTAAAAGACATAAAAATACCAACATTATTAATTGTTGGAGGAAATGACGATATGGTTATTGAATTCAATAAAAAAGCTAAAGTTGTTATTGAAGGCATTTCCGAATTAAAAATTGTAGAGGGTGCTACTCACTTATTTTCAGAAGCAGGAAAACTGGAAATTGTGGCGAAACTTACTGCAGATTGGTTTGATAAATATTTGAAGAAATAATAATAGCGATGATGATGTTTTTAAATAGAATAGAAGCCGCCAATTTGCTGGCAGAGAAATTAGCGCATTATAAAAATAATGAAGAGGTTGTAATTGTGACAATTCCAAGAGGAGGTGTTCCTATGGGTTATGAGATTTCAAAAAAACTAAATGTGCCTTTAGAAGTTGTACTCTCCAAAAAAATTGGACATCCGTTTAATAAAGAATATGCAATTGGCGCTGTAACTTTAGAAAATGTTATTTTAAGCCATGTAGCTTCGGAAGTTTCACAAGTATATATTCATGAAGAAACAGAACGAATTAGAGCATTGCTAAAACAACGCATCGACTGGTATTATGGAGAAAAAAAGCCAATGAATCTTAAAGATAAAATAGTTATTTTGGTTGATGATGGCATTGCAACGGGAAATACCATGATTTCCTGCATTCAACTTATTGAACTTCAAAAGCCTTCAAAAATTATTGTTGCTTTGCCTGTAGCACCGCCTTCTGCATTAAAAAAAATAAAGGAAATGGAAGAGGTGGATGAAGCAATTTGCTTGTCAACGCCAATGAATTTTCAGGCAGTTGGACAATTTTATGAAGAATTTAATCAGGTAAATGACCAAGAAGTTATAGACTTATTGAAAAAAGCGAATGAAAGTTTAGTCTAAAAAAATCAAAATGATAGAGAGATTATTGACAATCTTTGGCATTTTTTGTTAAAACAGTCATATTATAGGATTATAAATAGTGTTTCATTTCGCTTTTTCGTTTTTGAAGTTGCTTTTCTAAATCGCGAATGGTTTCATCAGTGGCGGCTTCGAGGCTTTCTTCATCAGAAGTTGCAAAAATTCTTGGACCGGGTAAACTTAATCTGATTTCACAAATTTTTCCTTTTCCTTTTGTGTTGGGCTCTAATTTATAAAATACATCGGCTTTAATCAGCCATTCATATTTTTCGGCCATTTTTAGTAGTTTTTTAATGGCAAATAATTCCACAGATTCACTTTTAGTCACTTGAACAAATTGAATTCTAATTTCCATAATACAAATTTTTAAATTGAAATTATAAGAACAATTAAAAATATTCAATAAAGTTGCAATTGCAAATGATATATATCAAATGCAGCAACAATAAAACTAAATTTGGTTGAATGAAAGTTAGAAAGGTTGTTTTAAAAGTTGAAATTATTGTTGTTGATTTTAATAAAAAATTTACAGATTCTCAATAACCCTTTTAAGCTTATCGCCAATTTCCAAGGCAATTGGGGCTAAAGATTCATTTACTACAGCTTGCATGGAAACTAACGGATTTATGGCAGAAACTTCCACAATTCCTTTTTCTTTTTCCTGGACAATGACATTGCAAGGCAGCATTGTTCCAATTTTATCTTCAGCTTTTAAAGCTTTATAGGCAAAAGGAGCATTGCAGGCACCCAAAATTTTATAATTATAAAAGTCTA
Source organism: Lutibacter sp. (assembly GCA_041652835.1). Lineage (GTDB taxonomy): Bacteria > Bacteroidota > Bacteroidia > Flavobacteriales > Flavobacteriaceae > Lutibacter. The sequence continues at coordinate 8,703 of JBAZGP010000080.1, forward strand.
CATCCAATTTTTTCTTCAAAGTGGCTTTTATATCTATTTCTGTGAGTACTCCAAATCCCTCTTTTTGAAGTTCTATAGTTACTTTTTCTATAGCTTCCTGGAAGGTTATCTTGTTTAATATGGTTGAATAGTAGTAGTTCATTATTTAAGATTTTTGATTTATAGTCGGTTTTAATAAAAGATAAATATACGGCAATAATCTATTTTTAAATGTAATAAAAGGAACATAGGATTTTAATATATTGTTTTTGAATGGGTTATAAATTTTGATTGAAGTAATGTCAATTAAACATTCAAATTTTTAATACAACATTTATCCTTCGGCATTACTTCTGTTGCGCTTAGTAAACACGCTCAGGGTGAAAAAAGTTCTATTGGTATAAAATAGAAACAGGAAGTCGCAACTTCCTGTTTCCTGAAGATATTAAGTTAGTTCTATAACAGTTAACTAATTTTTTGTAGCGTCTTACTTCTAAAACAATACTTAAACCAGTCTTAATTAAACAATAACTTAGAACTCTTCATTTCAGTTTACAATATCTTTCAATATGGCAAACCTATTTTTTAAATAGAAACAGGAAGCCGAAACTTCCTGTTTCCTAAAGAGATCAAGTTTGTTTCAAACACTTAACTAATTTTTCATATTGTCTCATTTCTAAAATAATATTAAAACTAATTTTACTCAAACAATTCTTGAAACTCTTCATTTCAATCTTCACTATTTTTCAATAATGAGAATTAATTTTTTTAGAAGAAGCAGGAAGATTTACCTTCCTGCTTCCTAAAGAGATTAGGTTAGTTTTAAAAAGATAGCTAATTTCTTATAACTTCTTATTTCTAAAAAATCACTAAAACCAGTTTCAACAAACAATAACCTGAAACCCTTCATATTGATCTTCATTATCTTTCAACAATGGAGACCTTTTTTTGATAGAAACAGGAAGTCGAAACTTCCTGTTTCCTATAGAGATAGAGATCAAGTTTGTTCTATAACGCTTGATTAATTTTTTATATCGTTTCATTTCTAAAATAATACTAAAACTAATTTTACTCAAACAAATTTTGAAACTCTTCCTACTATTGATTTACATTATTTTTCTACAATGTAAATCTGTGCTTAGAAGAAGCAGGAAGTTTCGCCTTCCTGCTTCTTAAAGAGATTTAGGTTTTGCGCTGAGCCAAACTCCTTTTTCACACTGTCATATTTCTAAAACAATACTAAAACCAGTTAGCATCAAGCAATAATCTGAAACTCTTTATTTTGATTTGCATTTCCTTTCGTCAAAAGAGATCTTTTTAATAGAAGCTGGAGGCCGAAACCTCCAGTTTCTAATTTGAAGAAGTTAAGTTGTTTTTGTAATTTGTAAATAATTTCTTATGTCATTTTATTGCTAAAACAAAACTAAAATTGTTTTCAATTATAAACATCTTAAATCAACGTCGATCACAAACAATGCTAATGCAAATTTGCACACGTGGGGAAATTTTTTAGTTTCTAATAAAATCAATGAACTTTTAATTAGTGTAAAAATAACATCAAAATATTGGGTGAGAAATGATATCCATCAATTTGGTATATGATTGTTCTCAGTTTTTGAATTTTTGCATTCAGTTTTTTATTGGAAAATTACAATTCCATAGCCCATATTTAATAAAAACAGGCCTATAAAAAAAAGTAGCATATACAGCACCTGAACAAATTTGATATTGAGATAATCCAAATATAAAACGGTTCTTTTTGGAAAAATAAATAGTGAAAGTCCTATAAAAAGTGCTGTCCAGCCTATTAAAGTGATAATAAGTCTCCAATCATCTTCCCAAATATTATGGAATAAAATATTGAGCAATCCTATAACAATGGAAATAAAAGAGAAGACAATTGCAAATTTTTGATCTTCTAAATCTTTAATTACCTGCACAATTCTTTTAGGATTGAAACTTAAAATCAGAAAGAAAATAATTAAATACCAACCCCAAAATTTTGCTAAAAAAAAGGATACTTCATCCATAATTGCAGTATTTGAAAGTTATTCGTGTAAAACTAAAAATGGTATATCTGTGTGATAACTAATCTCTTCCACAGTTGGCCGAAATAAAATACGTTGAAAAAGATTAAGGTTCTTGGCAATCATTATAATCATATCAATATCTCTGCTTTCCACAAAACACTGAACGCCATCTTCAATTTTTTTATTGGTAATTTTATGGAAACTGTGTTTTTCATCTTCAAAGAAATTTGCTAAAAACTCTTTATTTTCTTGTTGGAATTCGGTAAAATCCTCTTCTTTTTTAACAATATGCAAAATCCTTAAGGTTGAATTATGCATTTTTACAAATTCAGAAATGTCATTCAAAATTTTTGTTGGATAAAAAAGATGATAATCTGTTGAAAATGCAATTTCTTGAAGCTCATTGAACATGGCATTTTCAGGAACAATAAGCACTGGACATTTTACACGGGTAATTAAATCGCCGGTATTGCTGCCAATCATCGCTTTTTTTAATCCCGATGCGCCTTTTGTTCCCATAACAATAAGGTCTATATTCTTTTCGCCAACCTGATTTCTTACGGCATCAATAAAATAATCGTAATTGGAAAGTGTATAAAAATGATGCTTTGGATTGTGAGGTAATTGCCCAATTTTTTTAAGCAATTTTTTTAAATTGGTTTTGGCTTGTTTTAATACAGTTTTGTCAATGACTTCCACAGATGGAAGCGGCACTATTGGAGATTCACCACTTGCATAATTATAAATTAAAGTGACATGCAATAAATAA
>JBAZGP010000081.1:0-11293 GCA_041652835.1 Lutibacter sp.
ATTTGTGACACGCGGTCATTTGCCGGACGAACTTCCAACCTAATATTTTTTCTATCAAAAGAAGACAAAAATTGTGTTGCCAGTGGAATATTTAATTGGTCAATAATATCTTGCCTTGTGGCTTTATCGGCGGTAGCAGTTAAGGCCATAATTGGGGTATTTGGCAATAGATTTTTCAAGAAACCCAACTGCTGATAAGAAGGACGAAAATCGTGTCCCCAAGAAGAAATACAATGCGCTTCATCAATAGCAATACAGCTTATCTGTTTTTCATTTAAGATATTTTCCAATAAACCCAAACTTTCAGGAGCTACATATAACAGTTTAATTTCCTTATTTATAACCTTATTAAAAACGCCATTCTGCACCTTGCTTTCCTGACTGCTATTAAAAAATGCAGCCGGAATTCCGTTTGCGGTTAATCCGTCCACTTGGTCTTTCATCAACGCAATTAAAGGTGAAATAACCAAGGTTATTCCGTCAAATAGCAATGCTGGAAGTTGAAAACAAATAGATTTTCCTCCGCCTGTTGGCATAATGACCAAATTGTCATTCTTGGAAAGTACCGATTCAATAATGGCCAATTGTTGGTCGCGAAAACTGTCGTAACCAAAATATTTTTTTAAGGTTAGTAATAATGTTGACTGAGTTTCTTTTGATAGCATTTTTTTGAAAATCGATTTATAAGCACTTAATGGAAGTTCTTGTAATTACAAAAATACCCTTTATAAGAAGAAAAAGAAATGTTTGTTTAAATTAATCTCATTTTTATTGAAAACAATTGTTGTGATTGATTTAATGCGCTATTATCGTAGAAATTCAAACATAAAAAATCCGGCATAAAAACCGGATTCTTTTTTTTATTCAAATAAATATTACAACAAATTATTTTTAGTAAGCATCTGAATGCACATTTGCCACTGCTCTGCCCGATGGATCATTCATGTTTTTAAAACTCGCATCCCATTCCAAGGCAATTTTAGTACTACACGCCACAGAGGCTTCCTGAGGAACGCAAAGCGCCGCAGCATCTGAAGGAAAATGCTCGTGAAATATGGAACGATAATAAAATTCTTCTTTATTTGTTGGTGTTTGTATAGGGAATCTGTATTTGGCATTTGCCAATTGTTCATCGGTAACTTCTACCGCCACAACTTGTTTTAACGTGTCAATCCAACTGTATCCAACACCATCAGAAAATTGTTCTTTTTGTCTCCAGACAATACTTGCAGGTAAATAACTTTCAAAAGCTTTACGTACAACCCATTTTTCCATACGTTCACCATTTATCATTTTATCTTGTGGGTTAATCCGCATGGCCACATCCATAAATTCTTTATCTAAAAACGGCACACGACCTTCAATTCCCCAGGCAGCCAAGGATTTATTTGCCCTTAAACAATCGTACATATGCAATTTGCTCAATTTACGAACTGTTTCTTCTTGAAATTCCCTTTTATTTGGCGCTTTATGAAAATATAAATAACCACCAAATAACTCATCAGCTCCTTCACCGGAAAGCACCATTTTAACGCCCATTGACTTAATTACCCTTGCCATTAAATACATAGGCGTTGAAGCACGAATGGTGGTGATATCATAAGTTTCCAATTTGTAAACAACATCTCGAATGGCATCTAATCCTTCCTGAATGGTAAATTTTATTTCATGGTGAACTGTACCAATATGATTAGCCACCAATCGTGCAGCCGCCAAATCAGGTGAACCTTCCAATCCAACAGAAAATGAGTGTAATTGAGGCCACCAAGCACCTTGCGTATCCCCTGATTCTATCCTTTTTTCTGAATATTTTTTTGCTATTGCCGAAGTAACTGATGAATCTAAACCACCAGAAAGCAATACGCCATAAGGCACATCGGACATTAATTGACGGTGAACTGCGGCTTCCAAGGCATCATGAATTTCATCAATACTGGTTTGGTTGTCTTTTACAGCATCATAATCCATCCAATCTCTGCTGTACCATTTGGTTAATTCCCCATCTTTACTCGATAAGAAATGTCCCGGAGGAAATAATTCTATTTTTGTACAAACACCTTCCAAAGCTTTCAATTCAGAAGCTACGTAAAATGTTCCGTTTGCGTCCCATCCCATATATAAAGGAATAATCCCCATATGGTCACGAGCGATAAAATATTCATCTTTATCTGCATCATATAGTGCAAAAGCAAAAATACCGTTCATTTCATCAATAAAGCCAGTACCCTTTTCTTTATATAAAGCTAAAATCACTTCACAATCCGATTCCGTCTGAAAGTTATATTTCCCTTCAAATTGCTTACGTAATTCTCTATGATTGTATATTTCACCATTTGCGGACAATATCAATTTTTTATCTTCGCTGAATAATGGCTGTTTACCTGACACAGGATCAACAATTGACAGCCTTTCATGAGACAATATCGCTTTTTCATCTGAATAAATTCCACTCCAATCCGGACCGCGATGACGGATTTTTTTAGACATCTCTAATATTTGAGGTCTTAACACCTCCGCTTTTTCTTTTAAATCAAATGCACAAACAATTCCACACATGTTCTTTTATTTTTGTTGTTAATTATAATGCAAATATGGTCATTTAGTTTATATTGACAAACCAAATTAGCAATAATGATTACACTTATAAACAAATTTTTGAATTTTAATCAAATAATGTAATTAATATTGTCACATTATAAGAAAATTAATGCTTATTTGAAATTTTTCACTAGAAAAAGAAATAATAACCTTATGCATCCATAATAGTATCCTATTTTTGAAATAATTACTAAATTTTTTCAAATATGACACTCTTCACTTTACTTTTTGCCTGCCTTTCAGGAGGCTTGGCTGTTGTTTTTGGCGCCTTTGGTGCGCATGCGTTAAAAAAAATACTTTCAGAAGAACAATTAAAAAGCTTCGAGACAGGCGTAAAATATCAAATGTATCATGCCATCGTTTTACTAATTATTGGGTTTAATTTCAAGTTAGAAACCACTTCAGAAAAATATATGATTTACAGTTTTATGGCAGGCATAATTTTGTTTTCATTTAGCATTTATGGTTTGGTAATTTCTTCAGCAAAAAATAAAAAAATAAAATTTTTAGGGCCAATTACACCACTTGGAGGCTTGTTTTTAATTATTGGCTGGAGTTTGCTGTGCTTTTCAATCCTGAATACCAATTTCTAAAAAGAATTCCCCGCTTTAAATTCATTTTTTTGTTTAGTTTTACAATTAGACAAATCAATCTTTAAATGAAAATTAATCCTTATAAAGCAATATTCATATTATTGCTAAGCATTTCCTTATTTGGCTGTAAAAAAACTACCACTTCCGAAGCAATTGAAATCAATTTTGTCAAAGAAAATTACGATAAAACAGAAACGACTATTACCATGCGTGATGGCGTTAAGTTGTTCACCGCTATTTATTCGCCAAAAGACAAAAGCAAAACGTATCCCATTTTATTGCAACGCACGCCATATAGTTGTCAGCCCTATGGCGCAGACTCCTTGAAAAAAAGTATTTCTCCCAATAAATTTTTAATGGAAGAAGGAAATATTGTGGTGTACCAAGATGTTCGCGGAAGATGGATGAGTGAAGGCAGCTACGACAATATGCGCGCTTATATTCCGAATAAAAAGAGCGTAAATGATATTGATGAAAGTTCCGATACTTATGATACTATTGACTGGCTGGTGAAAAATGTGGAGAATAACAACGGAAATGTGGGTACTTGGGGAATTTCTTATCCCGGATTTTACAGCACCTGTTCCACCATTGATGCACACCCTGCTTTAAAAGCAGCTTCACCTCAAGCACCTATAGGAGATTTCTTTTTTGACGATTTTCATCATAATGGCGCTTATTTATTAAGTTATTTTAGAGCAACTGCATTGTTTGGAACTCCTAAAAATATGCCAAGTGATACCGCTTGGTACAACATTCCCGATTTAAAAACACAAGACCAATATCAATTTTTTTTAGATGCCGGTCCTTTAAGCAATTTAAACCATTATTTTCAGCATGAAAAATTGGATAGTCCAACCATTCAGAATAAAGGTAAGGTGGATGATTTCTTATGGGAAGAATTAATAGAACATCCAAATTACGATGAAGTTTGGCAAAGCAAAGGTATTATCCAACATTTAAAGAACATTAAATCGAGCGTGGCAACTATGGTTGTTGGCGGTGAATTTGATGCCGAAGATTTATACGGTCCGCTGGAAACCTATAAAACCATTGAAAAATACAATAAAAACAATTACAATACCTTGGTTTTTGGCCCTTGGAGCCACGGTCAGTGGGCAAGCTCCAATCCTGAAAATAGTGTAGGAAATTATTATTTTGGCGATTCTATTTCTATAAAATACCAAGAACAGGTTGAAACAAAATTTTTCAATCATTTCTTAAAAGGAAGCGGAGATAAAAATTCGGGATTGCCTGAAGCTTATGTATATGACACTGGTAAAAAGGAATGGAAAAGTTATGATACTTGGCCGCCATCAACTGCTGAAAAAGTATCAATGTATTTGTCTGATAACCAAAAATTAACAACTTCCAAAGAAAAGGAAATTGGCATAAAATTTATTAGCGACCTTAAAAAACCGGTACCTTATTCAGAAGATATAAAAACTGTTTTTACGCCAAGAAAATATATGACCGACGACCAACGTTTTGCTGCCAGAAGAAGCGATGTGTTGGTTTTTGAAACCAATATTTTAGAAAAAGATTTGACATTGGTAGGCGATATTTTAGCAAAATTGCAAGTGGCAACCACAGGAACTGATGCCGACTGGATTGTAAAAGTTATTGATGTTCACCCGTCTGATATAGAAGAAACCAATGCCAAAATGCAAGATCATTTAAAAATGAGCAACTATCATTTAATGGTGCGCAGTGAAGTGATGCGCGGAAAATTCAGAAACAGCTTTTCACATCCCGAGCCTTTTATTCCGAATAAAAAAACAGCGGTAAACATAAAATTACAAGATGTAAATCATACTTTTAAGAAAGGACATAAACTGCAAATACAGGTTCAAAGCACTTGGTTTCCGTTGATAGATTTGAATCCGCAAACTTATGTTGAAAATATTTTTAAGGCGAAGGCAGCAGATTTTAAAACCCAAACTCATACGGTTTTTACGTCCTCAAGTATTGAATTTTCTGTGTTGAATTAATACCAATTAAACATTCAATTGGTATAAAAAAAGAAGAACCAAAATCTATGATTTTACAATCAAAAATTTTGGTTCAAACTTAAACTACTAACTATATTTTTATTTCAAAGAATAATTATTATTTTAAAGATTTACTTGGTAAAAATATAATTATTCTTTAAAATAAATTATGACATCTGTCAAGAAACTTCTTATTTTAAAAAACAATTAAAACAATGGCTGAAAATAATGATACAAAAAGGGTTACTGCCCATTTCCAAAAAACATTTGCTTTTTTAAGTTCCATAAAGTAAAATGCCACCAAAAGAAATTTCAGCATAAAAAATGCCATAATAATTGCAGCAACAACATTTAATCTAATATCCCATTTAACAATAAATACCGCCAATATTGAAATTGCCAAAAGCACCAGCCAAACCTTAAAATTCAATTGTTTTTTCATTTAAAAAATTAAGTAAATTATAGGAAATAACAAGAGCCAAATCAAATCACACATATGCCAAAATGTGGCGCTGGCTTCAACATCATCCAGTTCTAAAACCTTATTTTTTCTGTTTAACCCAACATAAACTGAACTCAATATTACCAGTCCAACAATGACGTGAATGACATGAAATAGGGTGAGCATCCAGTAAAACGTAAAAAATGTATTGTGATTAACAGTTAAACCGGCTTCCATTTTACTATAATATTCAATACTTTTTAAAATTAAAAACAGCACACCACCCAACATGGTTAATTTTAAATAAAATGTAGATTTTTTATTATCTAAAGCCTTAAAATTGATGACAACTTGTGTCATAAAAAAGCCGCTGGTTATTAAAAAAATAGTGTTTATAAGTCCGAAAGTGGTGTTTAAAAGCAATCTGGAATTATGGAAAACCTCGGGTTCGTTTTTACTGTAAACCACCATGGCAATCAAAGCGATTCCGAAGGTAAATAACTCTAAAAAAATAATAATCCACAACAAAATACCTCCTGGCGGATAGTAGATATTTTTTGAATTTTCTTTGACTAAATCCATCCTTTAAATTGAAACGAAAAAAATTTAACTTCTATCTTTTAAAATTAATCCCAGTCTAATAGTCTTTTTTGACCTTCCAACTTTTGGATTTCAGTTACGTCTTGAGACATTTCAATTACACCTTTGTATTTTTTTTCTTTATCACGGATGGCAAAATACCTAACATGAATTACGCTTCCTTTGAAATTGAACCAAAACTCAGCAACATCTTTTGTTCCCGCCTTAAATTCGGCCACAATTCGCAAAACCATATCCACACTTTTTGGTGGATGGCAAAAACGAACTTCACGACCAATAATACCTTTACTTCGCGGAAAAACTCTTTCATCACCCCTATTGTAAAATATTACCTTGTCATTTTCATCGACAAAAGTGATGTCAATGGGTAAAAAACGCAATAATAAATTTACCTGTTCCGGCGTCATATAGCCCTCGTCATAATGGAAAGTATTGTCCAAAGAAAAAGACAAATCGCGCTGGGTAAAATCCTCGCTGGGATGAACATATTTTACTTCTTCAATTGCTGGATACGGCGTTGGTTTTACTAACAACATCCACCCTATTTCTTCATCTCCTTGGTAAAACTCTTTCCAATCCTCTTCAGTTAACAATTCAAGTGAATTTGGAAACAAACGTGCATCTTCAACGCCTAATAAACGTTTAATTCCTTCTACCAAATAAGGAATATTTTCAATAATTTTAGGGATATTTCTTTCGGTATTGTAGTCATTCAACAATTTAATTTGAGCCCTTAAATTGTCATGAAAAGACCACATTCCTTGACTTGGACCTTCCCATCCATGTTTTTCCAAATAAGGAAATAACTGATTTTCTTTACGGGCAAATCGTTTTTCAATGGTAGTTAACTGATTGAAAATATTGAAATATTTTTGAAAATCTTCAACAGGATCTGCTTCAGTCAATTCCAATAATATATCCTGAATTAAGGCACTTTCTCTGTAATATACTTCTACAGGATGTCCTTTTGGCAATTTTTCAACGGTTGATAAAAAAGAATTCATTTTGTAAAATTTTTGATTTTAATGAAAATAGTTGTTAGGAATTAGAATTGCTTGAAATCTTGTTTGATAGTATTTCGATTTCCTTTTTCAAAACTTCAAATTCAACGCCGCTTTCTTTACAGGCAGTTTCAAGTGTTGCACCTCCACCACAACAAAAATCGATTTTATATTTGCTAAAAACATGGTCTGATCCCATATTTTGTGCAACAACTTCTGCAACTGTTTTTTCTTTGGTAATTTTCATCATTTTAGGCATAACATTATTATGCAAATATACTAATAAAATACCATTTAGTCTTTTATTATTTGGTTAATATTAATAAACGATAACATCACATTTAATAAAAAACTATATTTACAACAAAAATTAGCTTTTGAATAATATTCCAGCCTATAAAACAGAGATTATTGATACCGATGTAACAAAAATCCAGTATCTTTTTGAAAGTCAAGGAAAAAAATCAATCATCAAGGTCATTGAATATAGTTTGTTTAAAAAAATATCAGGTAGAAATATTTACAACCTTGGATTTGGAGATTATGATGAAGAAAATGGTTCATTAATTGACAATATAAATAGTAATAACGGAGATATGCGAAAAGTTTTCAGTACAGTTTTGAATACAGTACCTAAATTCTTCGCAGTAAATAAAGATTTCGCAATTTGGGTTCAAGGGAGTGATAGTACTGAGGAATTTAAAAGAAACTGTGAAGTTGATTGTAAAAAAAATTGTAATGAAATTTGCAAAAAATTTAATAGACGAATAAAAGCATATAAATACTATGTAGATAAAAATTTCATTGAATTAAGTAAAGAATACATATTTTTTGGCTTTACAAATATTGAAAACCCAGATTTTGTACAGTATATCCCTGAAAATGAATACCTTGGAATTTTGGTTTTTAAGAAAAAATAAACTAACTTTGTGATGTTCTTTAAAAAAGAACACCTTAAACAAATTAAAAATGGAACGTAAAAAACAAATATTAAAAGCAACGAAAGTTCTTTCTATGTCTCAAACGACAAAGCATAGAATATTAAGTATTGCCAAAGATATTAAAGGAAAAGAATTGTTCCCAGAAAAAGTAGACTTGGCAAAAAGAACATTAAGCAATCTTAAATCACTTCCGATTTAAAAACATTTGCTAAGCCGTATATAAAAAATAGCAAAATAAGCGCATTCCTAATGGTTTGCGCTTTTTTATTTATATTAGTATTTGTCATAAAAACATTGCATATATGTTCACTACTTTTCATATACATAAACGACAACATCACATTTAATAAAAAAATAATTCCAAAATTAACGGAGATTAACCCTAAGATTGATGTCTGATTTTTTCAAATAATTGTACTAATGATTTCAACAATTCAACAGGTGTTGTTAAAATTTGATAATGATTTTGTCCAAACATTTGAGGTAAATAATATTTTGCAGAAGCTTCAATAGCCAATGCATACGAGTTTATTTGGCGTTCATTTAATTCGCGCAAGGCTTGTTTCACATCATTAACGCCATATTTCCCTTCGTATTTATCATAATCGTTTGGCTTTCCGTCAGAAATTAAAATAACCCATTTATTTTTTGTTTTGCGTTTGTCCAACAACGCACCTGAATGTCGCAATGCGGCACCAATTCGGGTATAACCGCTTGGTCCAACGGCGCCAACTTTAAATTTTGCTTTGTTCCAATCTTCATCAAAATCTTTAATAGTAATATAGGTAGAATGGTTTCTTGTTTTCGAATAAAAACAGTTGATAGAAAAATCGATATTAAATTCATTCAAAAGTTCACCAAATAAAATAGATACTTCTTTTTCAACATCAATTACCCTATTTCCGGCAGCATAACTATCACTGGACAAACTAATATCCAACAACAATAAAATGGACAAATCTTTTATTTTCTTGCGTTTGGAAAGATATATTTTTTCTGAAGGCGTGTGTTTGGAGTGTACATCAACAAATAAATCGGTTATTGCGTCAATATCAAACTCCTCACCTTGTGTTTGTCTGCGCTGAAATTGGTATTTATTATTTACCGTTGTCAACATTTTTCGCAATCCAATTAAGGTTGAATTATTTTTCAACAATGTTTTTTTATAATAGGAAACATTTGACTTCAACAATGTTTTAGGATAAACTTTACAGAAGTTTTCTTTATAGATGCGTTTGGAATAATCCCATTCATCATAGTTTATATGAACTCCTGAACTGTCAAAATCAGCACTTTCTGAAACTGTCGTGTTTTCAATAAAATCGGCCTGATAAACAGAATGTACGGTATCATCAACCCTAACTGTATATTTCATATTAAGTTCATCCAACGCATTGGAATGATCTTCCAAATCATCATCGCCGTCAAAATCCCTAAAATTTCCACCAAACTCTTCAGCAGTTTCCACTTTTTCAAATTGATGTTGCAACACTGCATCTTCCTGCTGTTTTACATCAACCTGAACAGAAATAATTTCTTCAACAGCTTTTGATTTCAAGATGGTTTTTGGCTGATCTTCATCAGCCTTTTTAACGTTGTCGGTAAAATTTTTCAATATTTCTTCTGAAGATTCTTCCGGGTTATTTCGCATCCATTTTCCGTAGATAAAAGTGTTGTCGGCTAACGATTCTTCTTTTGCTTTTTCCTTATAAAACTGAGTAAATCTTTCGTGAAAATTTTTGGTGATAGGAAATTGCTCAAACAGTGATTCCAAGACTATTTTTGAAGTTTCCAATGCTTTTTTCTGAGACTCCAACAAGTCGTGTTCCTGATTGTCGTTCCAATTTAAGTTTAAATTCTTTTGAACCGATAAGTATAATATTCTGAATAAGTAAAATGAAATATTTTCTTCTTCTGAAGGAAATTCAGCAAATTGAACAGGGAGAAAAAAGTTGTTATTTTTGTATCCACCCTCTCTTTCTGCCTCAAAAATTTCAATAGCTTCACCAGTAATCGCACGCGAGAATATGGTCAATCGTGGTTTTAAGTCTTCCAGATTTACCGCATGAGCCAAGTTTTCCAGCTTTTTTAAGCTGCGCCGTTTAAAAAAGTGGGCAAGTTTGGTAAACAAATATTCATCTGGCTCGAACATGTTTTTAGTTTTCAGTTTTCAGCCACAGTTTTCAGTTTTTTTTAGGCAGAATTGACTGCCAACTGTAACTGTTAACTAAATACTTTTTTTTATATCATTAAATTACACAAATCTTTCAGCGCTTCCACCACTTCCAAATCATCAGTTAATGGTTCAACAACAGCCACTTCAACAGAAAGACGTTTTGGCAATCCGCTATAAATCAATTTGGCAGCATCAACCAACAATCGGGTTGAAACTGTTTCAGCCAAACCAAGTTCAGTTAAATTTCTAATTTTTGCGCCTATATTTACTAATTTTTTTGCAATATCCAGTTCAATTCCAGTTTCATTAACTAAAATTTCCGCTTCAATTTTAGCTTCGGGATAAGCAAAAGATGTTGCTATAAATCTTTGTCTCGTTGAAGGTTTTAATTCTTTAAATCCTTTTTGATAGCCCGGATTAAAAGAGGCAACCAACATAAAATCATTATGAGCCTTAATGGTTTCTCCCAATTTATCAATAAACAATTCCCGTCTGTGATCGGTAAGTGAATGAATCGCCACAATTACATCAGGTCTTGCTTCAGCAATTTCATCTAAATAAATAATTGCTCCTTCTTTTATAGCGGTAGTAAGCGGGCCATCCAACCAAATCGTCTCTGCGCCTTTTATAATAAACCTTCCAATTAAATCGGTTGAAGAAGTTTCTTCATGGCAAGAAATAGTGATTAATTTTTTATTCAATTTAAAGGCCATGTACTCAATAAATCGAGATTTACCAGTTCCAGTTGGCCCTTTCAACAAAAAGGGAATTTTATTTTTAAAGGCGTGTTCAAACACCTCCACTTCTTTGCCAATCTGGTGATAATATGGGGCTTTGTCAATCATAGTTATTATTATTTAACGTTTATTTAGAAGTAAAAAAACCAGAGTTTTAGATTTTTCAATTAATAATTTAAAAACCAATCTAAAATCTTAAACTCTGGAAATCCAT
>JBAZGP010000082.1:0-11284 GCA_041652835.1 Lutibacter sp.
CGGTAACAGATGCGGTTCGCCACTAAAATACATTTTTGTATCAAAATTTGTTATGCTCGTTTCATCTGTTTAAATTTTATTTTTTAGCGGTAACAAATGCGGTTCGCCACTAAAATACATTTTTGTATCAAAATTTGTTATGCTCGTTTCATCTGTTTAAATTTAATTTTTTAGCGGTAACAGATGCGATTCGCCACTAAAATACATTTAGGTGTCAAAATTTGTAATGCTCGTTTCATCTGTTTAAATTTAATTTTTTAGCGGTAACAGATGCGATTCGCCACTAAAATACATTTAGGTGTCAAAATTTGTTATGCTCATTTCATTAAAAGCATTTTCCAAGCACTTAGCACTTCGTCTTTTTCTAAAAGCGCTTTAGCAAATATATGTTTTTTCACCGTATTAATTCCAACATATTCCGGATGTTCTTTTGCAAACTTATCAACATCTACTTCAGATGGAATCACTTCTACATTAGCCAACATTCCCAAATCGTTTCCTGATAATATGTTGCTGTTTCTTATTTCAAAAGGGAGGACATCAACTCCTATTCCCGGTGTTGACAAAGGTTTTGGTATTTCAAAAAAACCTTCTCGCATACGAGAGTATAAACTGCCTCCTGCCCTTGCTACCAAATCGAGTTTATATTGATCAATAGCGCCTTCTTTATCCAAATATTCCTTTTTTATATGCATTTTGACCACTTCGCAAATGATCAAATTTCCTGCGCCGCCTTCAATGCCAAGTTCCACAATTTCTTTCACCTTACACTCAAATTGAACTGGTGATTCAGCAACCCTAAACGGTTTCACTTTTTCAGAAGCAAGCATAGTAAACCCCGCTTTTAAAAATTCATTTACACCTTGAGGATATAAACTGCTCGCCAGTGAAACTTGATGAATAATGTCATAATTTACCACATTGATTACCACTTCTTTTGTTGCTTTGGCATTTTCAAAGGTGTGTTTTGTGGTGTTACCTCTTACGCGCCGTGCAGGTGAAAAAATTAAAATTGGCGGATTTGCACTAAAAACATTAAAATAACTGAAAGGCGATAAATTCGGATTCCCAAATGCGTCAAGCGTACTTGCAAAAGCAATTGGGCGTGGCGCTACGGCGCTCAGTAAATATTCGTGTAACTTTACTGTTGAAATGTCATTTGGGTCTATACTCAGCATTTATTTTATCTTTTTAAATTTTATTTTTTAGCGGGAACAGCTACTGCCTGCCTGCCGGTTTGCCATTAATCATTACTTTGTGTTAAAATTAGTAATGCTCATTTCATTTTTAACAAATATAAATATTTCAATCCAAAAATAATATAGATTTTATTTTTAAGTTATAGTAACTTATACTTTATATTTGGATGATGGCTTCACAAAAGAATAAACAAATCATTCGTTGGACAGTGATATTGTCCTCATTTATCATTGTTGCGCTTATTTTATGGAATACCTATGATTTTTTTCAAAAATTTAAAAATGAAGAACGTGCAAAAATGGAAATATTGGCAGAAGCATACGAACGCTTCAGTAGCGCCAGCTTAAATACAGATATTTCTCTTGAAGCAAAAATTATTGGAAATAACCATAATATTCCTATGATTATTACCAATGAAAAAGACAGCATTACCGAATGGGCGAATTTAGATACGCTTAAAGTAAAAAAGAAAAACTATTTGGAGAATCAGCTTTTTATAATGAAAAGCCAAAACAATCCCATAAATATAAGCTATAAAGGAGAGAATTTAAAGCAATATATTTATTATCGGAATTCGGATTTATTAACCAAACTAAAGTATTATCCCATTGCTTTAATTCTTATTTTATTATTGTTTGCGAGCGTTATTTATCTATTTTTCAAATCCAATAAAGTGGCCGAGCAAAACAAACTATGGACTGGAATGGCAAAAGAAACCGCACATCAAATTGGCACGCCATTATCATCGCTGTTGGGTTGGATAGAAATTTTACGATTGGAAAATACCAATGAAAATACCATAAAAGAAATTGAAAACGATGTAACTCGATTAAACACTATTGCAGAACGATTTTCAAAAATTGGTTCGATTCCTGAATTAAAAGAACAAAACGTTGTAGAAGCAACAAGCACTTCATTTGAGTATTTAAAATTAAGAAGTTCAAAACAGGTTATTTTTAATTTTGAATCTTCAACAGAAGCAATTTATGCCAAAATAAATTTACAGCTATTTAGTTGGGTTATCGAAAATTTGGTAAAAAATGCCATTGACGCCATGGAAGGAAAAGGAAAAATAGCCTTGGCCATTACCGAAAATGAAAAAAATGTGATTATTACCATTACCGACAACGGCAAAGGAATCCCAAAACATTTACAGCACGAAATTTTCACGCCAGGTTTTACCACCAAAAAACGAGGTTGGGGTTTGGGATTGTCCCTTGCACAAAGAATTATTGAAGAATACCACAACGGTAAAATTGCCGTTTTAAAATCGGAATTGAGAAAAGGAACCACTTTTGCAATTACACTAAAAAAATAAGGCTATAGATTGGCTGAAATCGCTTTGGCGATAGCTTCAAATTCCTGCGGAAGCAATTTTACTTTATGCGTAAATTGAAAGTCCTGCATTGTTTCTAAAGGAATTAAATGCACGTGAACATGAGGAACTTCAAGTCCAACAACGGCCATTCCAATACGTTCGCAAGGAATTGCTTTTTCCATAGCAATGGCAATCTTTCTTGAAAAACGCATTAACTCATTGTAGGTTTCTTCATCCAGCTCAAAAAGTTTATTAAGCTCTTTTTTTGGCACCACTAAAGTATGTCCTTTTGCATTTGGATTTATATCCAAAAAAGCATAAAAATCGTTATTTTCGGCAACTTTATAAGAAGGAATTTCCCCGTTAATTATTTTAGTAAATATGGTGCTCATGGTTTTATTTTTATTCAAAATTAATAAACCCTTTTCAATTTACAAACTGAAAAGGGCTTAACCTATTATTTATAAAAAATTTATCCTCTGGTAATTTCCAATATCTCAAATTCCATAACACCGCTAGGTACTTGAATTTCAGCAATATCACCCACTTCTCTACCCAATAATCCTTTACCAATTGGGGACTTTACCGACAATTTTCCTTCTTTAAGGTTCGTTTCGGAATCAGCCACTAAAGTATATTTAAATTCTTTGTTATCCGCTGTATTTTTTAATCTCACTGTGGAGTGAATCAACACTTTTGAAGTATCCAATAAAGATTCATCAACTATTCTTGCATTAGAAACCACTTCTTTCAATTTGGCGATTTTCAATTCCAACATGGATTGCTCCTCTTTAGCGGCGTGATATTCGGCATTTTCACTTAAGTCACCCTTGTCTCTTGCTTCAGCAATATCATTACTTATTCTTGTACGCTCAACACGCTCCAAAAACTCCAATTCATCCTTTAATTTTCTTAACCCTTCTGCGGTATAATATGAAATATTACTCATAACTTACTTTTTAATAAATACAAAAATCTCAAAACTGGATACCCAGAATGAGATTTAACACAAATGTACAAAATATTTGTAAATTGCAATCGTTTACCAACAAACTTAATGTTATAACTATGCGTAAGCTATTTTTATTGTTAGTACTTCTTATATCCTTTTCTTGTGAAAAAAACGACACAAATGATGTTTTGCCCAATGTTTATGTTGATGAAACCATCAATTTAAATTTACCGAAGTATATTGATTTACAAACACCAAGCGGTTGGGCTTATATCAATGGTGGCAATAAAGGTATTTTGGTGCAAAACACAGGCATTGGAAATCCACCTTATAAAGCTTTTGACAGGGCTTGTCCCAATAACGATTGTGGATCTGCAATGACTTTTGACGGAAGCTTAAGAATGAAGTGTCCATGTGACAACAGCGAGTACAGCATTATTAACGGGTTGCCACAAACGGCAGGAAATGCATATTCTGCAAGAGAATACAAGGTAGTTGTTGTAAACAGTTCAACTTTAAATATTAGCAATTTTTAAATCTTTATTAAAAACAGATTGGTATTTTTGTGCCAAACCGATAAAAGTGAAAAATTATTTCTCATCAAATTTTAAATTGGGCGTATTGGGTGGCGGACAATTAGGAAAAATGTTGCTTGCCGAAACTCAAAAATTCGATATTTATACTTGTATTTAGATGCATCAAGCGATGCGCCTTGCGCTCAAATTTGCAATGAATTTCAACAAGGAAGCCTAATGGATTTTGATGCTGTGTACAACTTTGGAAAAAAAGTCGATTTATTGACCATTGAAATTGAACATGTAAATATTGAGGCCCTTATTAAATTAGAAAAAGAAGGTCTGAAAATTTTTCCACAACCAAGTGTTTTACAAATTATTCAACACAAAGGAAAACAAAAAGATTTTTTTGTGAAAAATCATATTCCAACTTCTGCCCATAAACGATTTTCATCACTTTCAGCGCTAAAAAAAGAAACTTTAACCTATCCTTTTGTATGGAAATCGGCTCAATTTGGATATGACGGCGCAGGTGTTAAAATGGTTAGAAATGAGAATGATATAAATTCCTTGGACAATACCGAGTGTATTGTGGAAGCATTAATTCCCTTTAAAAATGAACTTGCCGTAATCGTTGCCAGAAACAAAAATGGAGAAATAAAAACATATCCGGTTGTAGAAATGGAGTTTCACCCAGAAGCCAACCAAGTTGAATATGTCATTTGTCCGGCCAGAATTTCTGATGAAGTTGCCGAAAAAGCCAGAAACATTGCATTAAAAGTTGCAGAAGCTTTTGAACATATTGGTTTATTGGCCGTTGAACTATTTCAAACTGAAGATGATGAAATTTTAGTAAACGAAGTTGCGCCAAGAACCCATAACAGTGGTCATTACAGCATTGAAGCCTCTTATACCAATCAGTTTGAACAACATTTGCGCAGCATTTTAAATCTTCCTTTGGGAAATACCGACAGTAAAGTTGCTGGAATTATGGTAAATTTGGTGGGCGAAGAAGGTTTTTATGGCGATGTTATTTATGAAAATATAGAAGAAATTCTTAAAATGAAGGGTGTAACACCTCATATTTACGGCAAAAAACAAACAAGACCTTTCAGAAAAATGGGTCACGTTACCATTGTAAACAACAATTTAGTTGAAGTACGTAAAATAGCGGAAGAAGTTAAAAATACAATAAGAGTAATCAGTAAATAAAAACAGTATGAGCAAAGTAGGAATTATTATGGGAAGCAGTTCAGACCTTCCAATTATGCAGCAAGCCATCACTATTTTAAAAAGTTTTGATATTGAAACTGAAGTGGATATTGTATCTGCCCATAGAACTCCAGAAAAGCTTTTTGACTACTCAAAAAATGCACATACACGTGGTATTTCGGTGATTATTGCTGGTGCCGGTGGTGCTGCACATTTACCAGGAATGGTTGCTTCTATGAGTCCGTTACCCGTTATTGGCGTTCCTATCAAATCAAGAAATTCTATTGACGGTTGGGATTCTGTACTTTCAATCCTTCAAATGCCAAGCGGCGTTCCTGTGGCAACTGTTGCTTTAGACGGCGCTGAAAATGCGGGTATTTTGGCTGCGCAAATTATTGGAAGTTCAGACAAAAACGTACAGAATAAAATGCTGCTTTTTAAAGAAAGTTTAAAAGCTAAAGTGAATCAGGCTTCTGAAGATCTTAAAAATAAAATGCTTTAAAGGTTCACTTTTTAGTTCAACACCATAAAAAATTATACAATTTAATATGAGCAATCCATTATTAGATGAATTTAAAACGCCATTTTCTACGGCACCATTTTCAAAAATAAAAAACCATCATTTTAAACCTGCCTTTATTGAAGGAATTAAACTGGCAAAAGATGAAATTGATAACATCACAAACAACAATTCAACACCTACTTTTAAAAATACTCTTGAAGCATTAGAATTTGGCGGTGAAAAATTGGACAGAATTTCCAGTATTTTTTTCAATTTAAATTCTGCGGAAACCAATGATGAAATTCAAAAAATTGCCCAGGAAATATCGCCAATGCTTTCTGAATTTTCAAATGATGTTAAATTAAATGAACAATTGTTTAAAAGAGTAAAACATATTTATGAAGGTAAAGACACGCTTAATTTAACTACAGAACAAGATACTTTATTAACCAATTCCTACAAAAGTTTTGTGCGAAACGGTGCAAATTTAAATGAAAGCGATAAAACGGGACTGCGGAAAATTGATACCGAACTCGCTCAATTAAAATTGACTTTTGGCGAACATGTTTTGGCAGAAACCAATGATTTTGAACTTCACTTAACCGGTGAAAATCAGTTAAAAGGTTTGCCTGAAAATACTGTTGAAGCAGCTCAAATTACCGCTAAAGAGAAAAATAAAGAAGGCTGGATTTTTACATTGGACTATCCGAGTTATATTCCATTTATGACCTATGCCAACGACAGAAATCTCAGAAAAAAAATGGCTCTTGCTTTTGGCGCAAAGGCTTTCCGGAATAATAAAAACGACAACCAGCAAGTTTTATTGAATATTGTAAAGCTTCGACATAAAAGAGCCAATTTATTGGGCTATAAAACCCATGCGCACTTTGTTTTAGAAGAGCGAATGGCTGAAAATCCAAAAATTGTGAATGAATTTTTAGACGACCTTTTGATAAAAGCAAAGCCCGCTGCCGAGGAAGAATTTAAAAAATTATCCGATTTTGCAAAAAAAGACGGTATTAAAAAACTTCAAAAATGGGACAGTGCCTATTATTCTGAAAAATTAAAAAAGGAACTTTTCGATTTTGAAGAGGAAGAATTAAAACCATATTTCAAATTACAAAATGTTATTGAAGGCGTATTTGGTGTTGCCAATAAATTATACGACTTGGTTTTTGAAGAAGTTTTTACTGTTGATAAATACCATGAAGATGTTAAAACCTATAAAGTAACCGATACTTCCGGCAATTACATCGCCATTTTGTATGCTGATTTTTTCCCGAGAAAAGGAAAACGCGACGGCGCTTGGATGACTTCTTTTAAAAGTCAGTGGCTGAAAGACGGTGAAAATTCAAGACCTCATATTTCAATAGTTTGCAATTTTACCAAACCTACAAAAACCAAACCTTCCTTATTAACTTTTAATGAAGTGACCACTTTGTTTCATGAATTTGGACACGCATTGCACGGGATGTTGGCAAACACAACGTATCCAAGTTTATCGGGCACAAACGTATATTGGGATTTTGTGGAGCTTCCAAGTCAGTTGTTAGAAAATTGGTGTTATGAAAAAGAAGCGTTGAACTTGTTTGCAAAACACTACGAAACTCAAGCGCCAATTCCAATGGATTTGGTTGATAAAATTAAAAAATCGTCTAATTTTTTAGAAGGAATGCAAACTTTACGTCAGTTGAGTTTGGGAATGTTAGACATGAATTATCACGGAAAAAATCCTTCAGAAATAAAAAATGTGAAAGAATTTGAAACCTTATCTTTTAAAAACACCCAATTATTTCCTGAAATCAAACAAAATTGTATGAGTACTTCTTTTTCACATATTTTTCAAGGTGGTTACTCATCAGGATATTATTCCTACAAATGGGCAGAAGTTTTGGATGCAGATGCTTTCGCTTTATTTTTAGAAAACGGAATTTTCGACAAAAAAACTGCACAAAGATTTAAAGACAATATTTTGTCAAAAGGCGGAATCGAAAAGCCCATGAAATTGTACATTAATTTTAGAGGCAAAAAACCAACCAATACCGCATTGTTAAAAAGAGCAGGATTGTTGAAGTAATGCCAGTTGGCGGTGATATGGCGAAAGATGAAAGTTTATATCTTTACCAAAGATAATTATTTTATAATATGACAGCAAAAATAAAACAGATAGAAGTCGACGGAGTAACAATATCAATCGTCAATTATAATTCAGAAGATTATATGAGTTTAACTGATATGATTAAAGCTAAAGATGGCGATTTTTTTATAAGTGATTGGTTAAGGAATGCAAATACACTTGATTATATTTCTGCTTGGGAATCAATGAACAACCCAGATTTTAATTATGGCGAATTCGCCATAATTAGACAATCAGCTGGTCTTGAATAATAATACTTAATTAATTTATCTAACTTTATTCTTGTTTGTCTTTTTTAAGTCTTTCATCAATAAGCAAATCAATAAACTCAATAACTGCTACTTTCCCAAATTCTTTATATAAAGGATTTAGGATAATATTTGATTCTAATCCAACAATAGTAGAGGGTACTCGTAATGCAAAAACATTTCGGTCTTTTGCTAAATCTGTAAAAATTTCTGTTGTTTTAGAAGAATATGGGTATTGATTCCATCTTTCTGGAAGCTCTTTTAATTCTTCAATTACAAAATCATCTGGAAATTGAATTTTCGCAATTAATATTCTTTTTGGCAAATATGCAATGTTTTCAGAGTGAACATAATACTCTAGCAAGGCTAATGAAATATTTTCTGAACAATAAACAGCTCGTGTTCCAACTTTGTTCCATCTACCGCCAACCTTTTCAGCCCCTATTCCAGAAAGTGTTAAATCTTTATATTTCACATTGGCAACTCGATAGACAATCATTAGCTATAAACATTGTATTGAATTCTAATAATTTCGTTTTCAACCATTTCAAAACCAAAACTACTATCAAGTAGTTCAAATGGAATTTTATTCCCAAGTGTCCTCGATGGAGTCATTAACCATTTCTTAAAGTCTTCCTTAGAATCAAAAACTTCATAACCTATTCCGAATAATCTCGCCAATTCGTAAATTCGCTCTGAAGTTTCTTTTCCATAAACAGTTTTCTTTTGCATACTACTAATAGATGCTGGAAGTATATGTTCAAACTCTTTTTCAGTAGAACCTGTATAACGTATTAATTGCTTCCAATCGGTCTTTTTCACACCTTCTCTAATACGAGCTATTAATTCCATATTAAATCCTGGAGCATCTTTAGCGTTAATAACAACCCAAGAAGGTGAAAATTTAGTAAGACTAACTGGATTCCTTCCTTTTCTAGCAACACTCGCTGATACTACACCTTTCTTTTTATTTGAATTTTCTGATTTTACCTTTACATCCATAATTGTATTTTTACACTTATATGATTGTAAATATACAATAATACTTTTAATTTCTAAATTAATTGACTTAAAAATTATTGAATAAAATAAAAACTACTGCCAATAACGTTATACCAATTCAAAGGGTATTAGTTTAAAAACTAATATTTCCTGCCAATTCTTTTAAGGCAATTTCTGATAATTTGGCTTGAAATTGGGCATTGCTATAACGAACTTTTGCATTAACATAGTTCAATTGTGCTGCTCTAAATTCTATAGTTGTTATGGTTCCAATTGTTAATTTATCAATGGAAATTCGCAGATTTTGGCTGGCAATATCCTGATTTATATTTTCCAAATCAATCAATTCCAAATTGGTTAAATACTTTTGATAAGCACTTGCCAAAGCCGAAAGCAGATTCATATTTTGCTGATTTGTAGCAATTTCAGAATTTTCCAATTCAATTTTAGCAATTTTTTCATTTCTGTTTTGGGAAAGACCATCAAAAACATTTAATGAAGCGCTAAATCCATAATTAAATCCGTGCGCCGATGATTTAGCCGTATAGCCAAGGCTCGACGTAGTTTCTGAAAAATTATAGCCGGTATTGAGTTTAACCGTTGGAT
The DNA here is from genome assembly GCA_041652835.1 of Lutibacter sp. Lineage (GTDB taxonomy): Bacteria > Bacteroidota > Bacteroidia > Flavobacteriales > Flavobacteriaceae > Lutibacter. The sequence continues at coordinate 9,693 of JBAZGP010000082.1, forward strand.
ATCGGTCAGCCCTAATTTGTTTTAATTGCAATTCTGAAACTCTTTTGCTGATAATTTGAGCTTGTAACTGCGGATTTTGTTTTTCTGCCAATGCCGTTAAATCGTCAAGTTTCAATTTTTCATCCACCGCAATTTCATCAACCACCTTAAAATTAATTTGTGAATCGCGGGCAAGAATCTGATTTAAGGCGATTTTTGTGTTGGCATACAAGTCTTTTTGTCTCAAAAACATCACTTTATCAGTATTTAAATCCACTTGTGCATTCAACACTTCCAATTTTGATGCTTTGCCAATAGAAAAACGATTTTGAGCCAAGTTCAATCTTTTGTCGGAAATTAATATGGTTGAATCTAAAGCCACCAATTGCTGTTGCTGTTGAACCAAATCAAAATAAGTAGCGGTTACATCGCCTATTTTTTGCAGAATAGTACCTTTTAATTGGGCTTCTCCTAAATTTTGCAATTCTTTTAATTGGTCAAATTTGGCGAACATTTTTAATCCGTCAAAAACAGTCCAATCTAAACCAACGCCATAACCCAAACTGTTATTTTTTGCGTTATCCAATTGTGTTACTTCTCCAGTTTGGCTGGTTTGTGAACTATTTTGAGTACGATTATTGTTGACTATTGTAGCCGCAACAACTGGCAGCATTCCCGCATTTCCAGTAGAAACATTTGTTTTGTCAATGGTTAAATTATTTGAAGCAATTTTTATTTCAAAATTGTTTTCCAAGGCAATTTTTACGGCATCTTCAACAGTCAAAATTTCCTGTGCACTCATTTTTATCATAAAAAATAAAAATAAAACGAGACTTTTAAATAGTATTTTAGGCTGTGTCATAATTTACTTTCTTTTTAAAACTCTTCAATTGTTCCTATTTTATGAGCTGTAGTGCTTTTTTCATATTCATCAATATGATCAAATTCTGGATAATGTTTTCTTGTTTTGGACCACATTAAATACAAAGCCGGAATCACAAATAAGGTTAAAATCAATGAAAAGATGGTTCCACCAACAATAACAACTCCCATTCCCATTCTGCTTGTTGAAGCGGCACCAATGGATAAGGCAATTGGCAAAGCGCCCAATGAAATGGTTAAACTGGTCATTAAAATTGGGCGAAGCCTTGCTTCTGAAGCTTCTAAAACAGCTTGCAATTTAGGTTTTCCCTGTTCACGCAACTGATTGGCAAATTCAACAATTAAAATTCCGTTTTTAGTTACCAAACCAATCAACATTATTGTTCCAATCTGACTGAAAATATTCCATGTCTGATCAAAAAGCCAAAGTGAAAATAAAGCTCCTGCAACTGCCATTGGCACCGTTAAAATAATTATAAATGGATCTCTAAAACTTTCAAATTGTGCCGATAAAATTAAAAATATTAAAATCAAAGCCAATCCGAATGCAAAAGCGGTATTGGAACTGCTTTCCACAAAGTCGCGTGATTGACCTCCCAAATCAGTGGTAAAAGTATCATCCAACACTTTCGCTTTTATTTCATTCATGGCATCAATTCCATTTTTAATACTTTTGTTTGGTGCGAGACCTGCAGAAACGGTAGCCGACATATGGCGGTTATTATGATACA
>JBAZGP010000083.1:0-11249 GCA_041652835.1 Lutibacter sp.
GAAAAATTGTTAATTCAGTATAAAGACAGGCCCATAAAAATAGCTTCAGTAACGGCATGCTCAAATGTAACCGGAATAAAAACCGAATATCATAAAATTGCAAAAATGATTCATAAATATGGCGGATTGTGTTTTGTGGATTTTGCATGTTCTGCACCTTATGTTGAAATAAATATGCATCCCAAAGATGAAGAAGCCTATTTGGATGCCATTTTCTTTTCGCCACATAAATTTTTGGGTGGTCCGGGATCATCGGGCGTATTAATTTTTAATAAAAAATTGTATAAAAATATGGTCCCTGACAATCCGGGCGGTGGAACGGTAAATTACACAAATCCTTGGGGAAATCGCGACTATATTAATGATATTGAAACTCGTGAAGATGGGGGAACACCTGGTTTTTTACAAACAATTAGAATAGCTTTGGCCATTCAGTTGAAAGAAAAAATGGGTGTTGAAAATATTTTGGCTCGCGAACATGAAATAACTCAGCTGGTATTTGAGAAATTAACAAAAATTCCGAATTTAATAATGTTAGCCGGGCAACACGAAGATAGGTTGGGTGTTTTTTCTTTTTTTGTTGAAAATGCACATTTTAATTTAGTGGTGAAATTGTTGAATGATCGATTTGGCATCCAAACTCGTGGTGGCTGTTCATGTGCCGGAACTTATGGCCATTTTTTGTTGCATGTTGATCAGCAAACTTCAAAAAATATCGAAGAAAAAATTATTGAAGGATGTTTAATGGAAAGACCGGGATGGGTTCGAATGTCTATTCACCCAACAATAACCGATGAAGAAATTCTTTATGTTTGCGAAAGTATAAAACAAGTTGTTGAGAATGTTGAAACATGGCGTGAAGATTATGAATATAATGCGGTTAAAAATGAGTTTATTCATAAAACGGCCAAATCAATAGAAAATGAAATGGTAAATAATTGGTTTAAGTAATATTTATAAGGAAAAAGTTTTTTCTATATTTGATTTTTAATAATACCAGACTTCATGGATAATTTTATGTTCTTTCTTAAAGAAGGACTTTTTCACGTACTCGATTGGAATGCTTATGATCATGTGCTATTTTTAATTGCATTGGCCGTGGTGTACGATTTCAAAAATTGGAATAAAATATTGTGGCTTATTACATTGTTCACTATTGGACACACGCTTTCACTTATTTTGTCGGCCTATAAAATAGTATCTGTAAGTCATAATTGGATTGAATTTTTAATACCCGTAACCATTATTATTACGGCATTGGCAAATTTATTTTTTGCTAAGAATGCTACAAAATATGCAAAAACAAGTACTAATTTATTTTTCGCCCTATTTTTTGGTCTGATTCACGGACTGGGATTTTCAGGATATTTTAAAATATTGATAGGCAATTCAACCCAAAAATTAATTCCGTTGTTAGAATTTGCTTTGGGAGTTGAAATTGCACAGCTCATTATTGTGCTTTTCATTTTAATTGTTGGATTTATTTTTCAAACAATTTTCCGATTTCCAAAACGCGACTGGATTCTCATTATTTCATCCATAGTTATTGGTTTGGTATTGCCAATGCTGAGAGCCGCTATATTTTGGTAAAAATTTAACGTTGAATTTGTTATAAACAGAGTACTTTTGAAATCACTTAAAAATATATGAAAAAGAAACAATTAAAATACGATCAAGCTTATATGCGAATGGCCTTAGAGTGGGCGAAGTTGTCGTTTTGCCAAAGAAAACAAGTAGGGGCGTTAATTGTAAAAGACAGAATGATCATTTCCGACGGATTTAACGGCGCACCAACAGGTTTCGATAATTCTTGTGAAGATGAAGAAGGAAATACCAAATGGTATGTGTTGCATGCGGAAGCAAATGCCATATTAAAAGTGGCAAGTTCAACACAATCCTGTAAAGATTCTACGTTATACATTACATTGTCACCCTGTAAGGAATGCAGTAAATTAATACATCAATCGGGAATAAAAAGAGTGGTTTACGCCCAAGCTTATAATGATGGCTCTGGCTTGGAATTTTTAGAAAAAGCAGGCGTTGAACTTACACATCTTAAAAATTTAAAATGATAAAAGGAAAAGTTTATTTACCATTAGTTATAGGAATAGCAGTAGCTATAGGAATATTTATTGGCAGCACATTTAACTTTAAAAATAAATCGGTTCTATTTAGTTCCAATCCAAATGAAGCAAAAATAAAACGGCTGATAAACTACATTCAATATGATTATGTGGATAAGGTGAACACAGACAGTTTGCTTGATGATGCCATTATTACTATTTTAACAAAGCTGGATCCGCATTCCGTTTATATTCCAAAAAATGAAATGCAGCAGGTTACTGAAAGCATGCAAGGAAAATTTGCAGGTATCGGAGTCACTTTTTTGATTCATGAAGATTCTGTTGCCGTGAGTAGCGTTATTAAAGGCGGGCCAAGTGAAAGAGCTGGCATAAAGGCCGGAGATAGAATTATTATGGCAAATACTGATATTTTATTCGGGAAAAATATTTTAAAGAAAGCAAAAGTCAGTGAAAAAGAACAAGGAACAATTGAAGGCAATGGAAAAATAAGTGATGCTATTATGAGTGCTCTTAAAGGGGAGCAGGGAACCATTGTTAATCTTGTGGTGTATAGACGATCAGCAAAAAAGACATTAAATTTTTCAATTAAGCGTGGTGATGTGTCCATAAAAAGTGTATCAGCATATTATATGATTAACAATACCTTGGGATACATTAAAATTGATCGGTTTGCAAGAACCACTTATGATGAATTTAAAAAAGATTTAGATGAATTAATTTCAAAAGGAATGACTTCTTTGGCACTTGATTTACGAGGAAATCCGGGAGGGTTTATGGATATTTCCAATCGTATTGTTGATGAATTTTTAGAGGATGGCAAACTCATCGTTTTTACAAAAAGTAAAAACGGTTCCATTGAAAAATCTTTTGCAACGGATAAAGGTGATTTTGAACATGGTAAAATATATGTGCTCATCGACCAAAACTCTGCATCTGCAAGTGAAATTGTTGCCGGAGCACTTCAAGATAACGATAAAGGCACTATTGTTGGTCGCCGTTCTTTTGGCAAAGGATTGGTGCAACAGGAAATGGATTTGGGTGATGGTTCAGCAGTAAGGCTTACCACAGCACGTTATTATACACCAACAGGAAGGTCAATTCAAAAACCATATAAAAATCATATGGCTGAATACAGCAATGATTATTTAGAAAGAATTCATAATGGGGAACTTATTTCAAGAGATAGCATTAAAGTTAACGATTCACTAAAATATACAACTCCTAAAGGAAAAATTGTTTACGGCGGCGGAGGAATTATCCCTGACGTTTTTGTGCCAATTGATACATTAGGCAATTTTAACCCTCGTTTTTATAGTGAATTAAATCCATTCATATTCAAATATATCGACAACCACAGAAATGAAATGGACAAATGGGAATTGTATGATTTTGTCAAAAATTTTGATAAAAATGACATCATCTTTAATCAGTATATTAGCGAACTAAATCTGGATTTTCCAATTCCACCTTTGGCTAAAGATGATTTAAGAAGATATTTTAGAGCAATTATGGCTCGGAATTTATTTGATGAAACCGGCTATTATATGATTACACAGAAAAAAGACAATATGATTTTAAAAGTTATTGAATTGGACAGTAAAAAATAGAGCCTTTAATCAATCACAACTAATGTGTATCTTTAGCATTTAATGTATATAAATTTTGACAAGCCATAAAAAAATATATTTTGCTTCCGACCAACATTTTGGTGCGCCTACGGTTGAAGAAAGTAAAATTCGTGAACAAAAGTTTGTAAGTTGGTTGGACTTTATAAAAAATGATGCTGAAGCCCTTTTTCTTTTAGGTGATTTATTCGATTTTTGGTTTGAATATGCTGAAGTGGTTCCAAAAGGTTTCGTGCGTGTTTTAGGGAAACTTGCCGAATTAAGAGATAGTGGAATTAAAATTCACTTTTTTGTTGGAAATCACGATTTATGGATGGACGATTATTTTGAAAAAGAACTAAACATTCCCGTATATCACAAAGCAAAAGAATTTATTTTTAACAATAAATTATTTCTTATAGGCCATGGTGACGGTCTAGGACCTGAAGACAAAGGTTATAAAAGAATGAAAAAAGTGTTTACCAATCCGGTTTCAAAATGGTTTTTTAAGTGGCTGCACCCAGATATTGGGATTAAAATAGCACATTATTTATCGGTTAAAAATAAACTGATTTCAGGAGCGGAAGATGTTAAGTTTTTAGGAGAAGAAAATGAATGGTTGGTACAATACGCCAAAATGAAATTAACCGAAAAACAATTCGATTATTTTGTGTTTGGACATCGTCATTTGCCGATGGAAATAGCCATTTCAGAAACTTCAAAATATATCAATACAGGCGATTGGATTGTTCATTTTACCTATGGAGAATTTGATGGAAGCAAAATGATGTTAAAATCGTATTAAACCTCGCATTCTTCTTATAGTTTTAACCAATTTTTAACAAGATTTAAAAAAATATTTATGCTATTTGCATAGCGTAATAAAGCATGTTACATTCACGCGTTTAAAAACAATAAATATGATTGAAGAAAATAACGTTTCAGTAGATATTAGGGCTATAAATGAAAAAATTGAAAGAGAAAGTGCCTTTGTAGATTTGTTAATGATGGAGATGAATAAAGTAATAGTTGGCCAAAAACAGATGGTGGAACGATTGCTTATTGGCTTGTTGGGAAACGGACATATCTTGTTAGAAGGAGTTCCTGGATTGGCAAAAACTTTGGCAATTAATACCTTGGCTAAAGCCGTTCAGGGGAAGTTCAGTAGAATTCAATTTACACCCGATTTGTTACCGGCCGATGTTATTGGAACCATGATTTACAACATAAAGGTGAATGATTTTTCCATTAAAAAAGGACCAATTTTTGCAAATTTTGTTTTGGCAGATGAGATCAATCGTGCTCCGGCAAAAGTGCAATCCGCTTTGTTGGAAGCTATGCAGGAACGTCAAATTACCATTGGTGACACTACCTTTAAGTTAGAAGAACCATTTTTGGTAATGGCAACGCAAAACCCAATTGAGCAAGAAGGAACTTACCCGTTACCAGAAGCACAAATTGACCGATTTATGCTTAAAACAGTCATAAGTTACCCAAAAATAGATGAAGAGCAATTGATTATGCGCCAACATTTAAATGACAGTTATGGAAATGTGAATGCCGTAGCTTCCATTGAACAAATAATCAGGGCAAGAAATGCGGTGAGAGAGGTTTATATGGATGAAAAAATAGAAAAATACATACTCGATATTATTTTTGCAACTCGATTCCCAGAAAAATATAACTTACCTGATTTAAAAGGATTGATAAGCTTTGGCGCTTCTCCCCGAGGAAGCATCAACTTGGCACTTGCAGCCAAATGCTACGCTTTCATAAAACGTAGAGGTTACGTAATTCCAGAGGATGTTCGCGCCGTGGTACATGATGTTTTACGCCACAGAATTGGAATTACCTATGAGGCTGAAGCAGAAAATATCACTTCAGAAGACATCATTAATAAAATTATTAATGAGGTTGAAGTACCGTAATAGTTATCAGTCTACAGTCACCGTTTGCAGTTTCTTTTCAATATTATTTCTGCAACTGAAAACTGAAAAACTAAAAAAGAATACTGCCACTGAATACTGCCAACTTAATTAAATGGATACTAAAGAAATACTTAAAAAAGTTCGTAAAATTGAGATTAAGACACGTCGCTTGTCTAATCATGTATTTTCCGGCGAATATCACAGTTCGTTTAAAGGACGCGGTATGACTTTTTCTGAAGTGCGACAATACCAATATGGCGACGATATCAGAGCAATTGACTGGAACGTAACCGCACGCTACAACGAACCATTTGTAAAAGTATTTGAAGAGGAAAGAGAGTTAACAATGCTGTTGATGGTTGATGTCAGCGGCTCTGAATATTTTGGAACCACACAGCAATTTAAACGTGATACCATTACTGAAATTGCAGCAACTTTGGCTTTTTCGGCCATTCAAAATAACGATAAAGTAGGGCTTCTTTTATTTTCTGATGCTATTGAATTGTATATTCCTCCGAAAAAAGGAAAAAGCCACGTGCTAAGAATTATTAGGGAATTAATTGAATTCAAACCTAAAAGTAAAAAAACAGATTTGAATGAAGCACTTAAGTTTTTTTCAAGTGTAATGAAAAAAAAGGCCATCGTTTTTATACTGTCCGATTTTATGGACGATAATTATGACCATACCTTAAAAATTGTTGGCAGAAAACATGATGTAACCGGAATTAGAATTTACGATATTCACGACAGTTCAATTCCAAATTTAGGAATGGTTCCCATGCGTGACGCTGAAACCGGGAAAACAATGTTGGTAAATACCGCTTCAAAAAGCGTTAGAAATGGCTATAAAGCGCACTATTTAAAATCGGTAGATTATTTTGAGAAATCCTTTACCCACTGTGGGTCTGGAACAATAAGTTCTCAAATCGACGAAAGTTATGTAAAAAAGCTATTGGGTTATTTTAAACAAAAAGGTGCAAAATAACAAATGAATTTGAATGGAAATAAATAAATGAAACGAGCATAACAAATTTTGATACACAGTAGAATGATTAATAGCGAACAGCATCTGTACCAATAAAAAATAAAAGACAAACAGATGAAAAGACAGATAGTTTATATATTATTTTTAATTGGTTTTATAAGTTTTGCTCAGGAAAAACCTATTTCTATTACTATAGACACAAATGCCATAAAAATTGGTGAGCAAATTCAATATAAAATATCAGTGCCAAAAAAAGGCACTGTAGTTTTTCCAAAATTGCAATTAGACAGTTTAGGGAAAGTGGAGGTTGTGGAATCATTGCCTGTAGATACCCTAAAAGATACCTACGAAAAAAAATACATGCTTACCAGTTTTGATAGCGGACAATATACCATACCAAAACAACAGGTTTTTATCAATAACAAAATGTTTTTCACCGATTCCTTGTTGGTGAGCGTGGCAACTGTTAAAGTGGATACTTTAAAACAACAAATGTTTCCCATAAAAGCAATTAAGAGTGAACCAAAAACCTTTGACGACTATAAACCTTTGCTGTGGTGGATTGTTTTAATTTTATTAATAATTGCCGTCGCTTTATATTTTATTTTCAGGAAAAAGGAGAAAAAAGAAGAAGTAAAAGTGGTGATCGCCCCAATTCAGGAAGCCTTGCAGCGTCTTAAAGAATTAGACGAAAAACATTTGCTTCAACAAAATAAAGTAAAAACATATTATACAGAACTTACGGATATTGTAAGAACGTATATTGAGAAAGACATTTATATTCCTGCATTAGAATCTACAACAAACGAGCTTATTGACACAATTAATGATTTTAATGATTCGAGTAAATTAGGAATATCTAAAGAAACAATACATCAATTAAAAGAAGTTTTGCAAAGTGCCGATATGGTAAAATTTGCAAAATCCAAGCCAATTGTTGAAGAAATAAAAGCGCACAGAACAATAACTGAGCGTATTTTACAAAATTTAAAACCGGTAAAAAAAACAGACAATGAATTGGAATAATTTTGAGTTTTTAAATCCGCAGTTTTTATGGTTATTGGTACTTGTACCTTTGTTGGGTATTTGGTATCTCGTAACACAAAAAGAAAATAGTGCGGCATTAATTATTTCAAGCACAAAAGGATTTGAGGCTGAACCTTCAATTTGGGCAAAATTAAAACCCTTGCTCTATATTTTAAGGTTGCTTGCAATTTCTTTATTAATTGTTGCCATGGCGCGCCCAAGAACGGTTGCCATAAGCCAACATTCCAAAACGAGCAAAGGGATTGATATTGTGATGGCAATTGATGTTTCTGCAAGTATGTTAGCACGTGATTTAAAACCAAACAGGTTGGAAGCTTTAAAAGCGGTTGCCATTGAATTTGTAAATCAACGTCCGAATGACAGAATAGGAATTGTTCTTTATGCAGGCGAAAGCTATACACAAACGCCAATTACCAGCGATAAACGAATTGTAAGAAATACCATTGCCGAAATGAAATGGGGAGAACTGGATGGCGGAACAGCAATTGGTATGGGTTTAGGATCGGCCGTGAATAGATTAAAAGAAAGTAAAGCCAAAAGCAAAGTGATTATTTTACTGACTGATGGCGTTAACAATACCGGATTTGTTGATCCAAAAACGGCTGCTGAATTGGCGGCTGGTTTGGGCATTAAAGTGTACACCATAGGAATAGGTACAAATGGAATAGCGCCATTTCCTTATGCAAAAGACCCTACATCGGGAGAATTGTTATTTAAAAACTCTCTGGTTGAAATTGATGAAGGATTGTTGCAATACATTGCAAAGCGAACTGGAGGAATTTATTTTAGGGCAACAGACAATTCTAAGCTGAAAGCCATTTATAACGAAATTAACAAGTTGGAAAAAACGGAAGTGCAAGAATTTAAATATTATAATTATCAGGAAGAATATAGAATTCTGGTTTTATTGGCCGGATTGTTTTTAATAATTGAATTCACTTTAAAGAATACTGTTTTTAGAAGTTTTATTTAAAAAATGTTGAAGCGTGTAATCGTTTATTTGTGTAAAAGTAAAAATTTGAAAGTTGAAATGTTTAAATATTTATTTGTGTAAAAAGAAAAACAATTCAACGATTCAAAAATTAAACAAAAATTATGTATAAGTTTTCATTTGAAAAATTAGAAGTTTGGAAGTGTTCAGTTGATTTAACGAAATCAATATATGAATTAACTAATAGTTTTCCTGAAAATGAAAAATTTGGTTTAATTAGTCAGTTGAGAAGAGCTTCAATTTCTATTGCTTCTAATTTGGCTGAAGGGACATCAAGGAATACAGATAAAGATAAAGCTCATTTTACAACGATGGATTTCAGATCATTAATGGAAGTATTAAATCAATTAATTCTGTCAAAGGAACTTAATTTTATTTCAAAAAACGATTATGAAAGGCTAAGAGAAGATATTGGTAAAATATCAAATATGTTAAATGCTTTAAAAAGAGCACAATTAAACAATTAAAACGATTCAACGATTCAACAATTAAACGATTCAACAACAATTATGTATCAAATAGAAGAACCGACATATTTTTATTATTTGGCAATTATCCCAGCAATATTTGTGTTGTTCCTTGTTGTGTTTTGGTGGAAAAAACGCATTCAAAAGCAGTTTGCAGACCATGATTTAATTCAAAAATTAAGTCCGGAAAAATCAACATTTAAATCGTTTTTAAAAATAACGGTATTTTGTTTGGCACTGGCTTTTTTAATTGTTTCATTGGCAAATCCTAAAATGGGCACAAAATTAGAAACAGTAAAACGCCAGGGTGTTGACATTGTTTTTGCTTTAGACGTTTCAAAAAGCATGGAAGCGGAAGATATTGCGCCAAATCGCTTGGAAAAAGCCAAACAAATTATTACAAAAATTATTGAGAACCTTGCAAGTGACAGGATTGGAATAATTGTTTATGCAGGAAATTCCTATCCGTTGCTTCCTATTACAACTGATTATGCCGCTGCAAAAATGTTTCTCCAAAACGCCAGTACCGATATGGTTTCCAATCAGGGAACGGCTATAAATGAAGCCATAGGAAGGGCAATAACCTATTATGATAATAACGAACAAACTAACCGGTTTTTAGTGATTGTCTCTGATGGGGAAGATCATGAGGAAAATACCTTAGAGATGGCTAAAGAAGCTGTTGAAAAAGGCATAAAAATTTATACCGTAGGTGTTGGAACTGCAAAAGGAGGTCCAATTCCACTAAGGGAAAACGGACGTGTTATTGGATATAAAAAGGATAATAAGGGCATGGTGGTAATTACCCAAATGGATGAGCAGGGTTTACGGAATATTGCCAATGAAGGAAAAGGAAAATATATAAATGGAAATAATACACAAGAAACCGTTTCCAGCATTCAAAAAGTATTGGAAAAGGCAGAGAAAAACGAATTTGAAACTAAGCAATTTTCAGATTATAAAGATCAGTTTCAGTGGTTTGTAGGCATTTGTCTGCTGCTTTTAATTGTTGATGCAACAATGCTTGAAAAGAAAACTAAATGGGTTCAAAAATTAAATTTATTTAATGAAAAATAACATTCTCATATTATTTTTATGCATTACATCTTTGATGTTCTCTCAGCAAAAAGACCCGAAAGATTTAGAACGGGAAGCAAGAGAGGATGTTAGAGAAGGTAACCAATTATATAACCAGCATAAATTTGAAGAGGCCGAAATAGCCTATAAAAAATCTTTGGATAAAAATCCAAATTATGGAAAGGCTTCTTATAATTTGGCAAATACCATATACCAACAAAATAAAAATAAAGAAGCTGTTTTTCAATATGATTTGGCTGAAAAAATAGCGCCGGATAAAATGAGTAAAGCTGAAATTTTTCACAATAAGGGAAATTCATTTATGAAAGAAAAGCAATATGACAAAGCTGTAGATGCTTATAAAAATTCGATGCGAAATAATTCTAAAGATGATGAAACGCGTTATAATTTGGCAATGGCACAGCAATTATTGAAAAATCAGCAAAACAAAGACAACAAAGACAATAAAGACAACAAGGATAAAAAAGACGATAAGAAAGACGATAAGAAAGACCAAAAAGACAAAGACAAAGACAAAGGAAAAGATAAAGAAAATGATAAGGGCGATCCAAAAAAAGACAAAGAAGATCCCCAAAATCAAGATCAGAAACCAAGACCCAATCAGATGTCACCCGATCAAATGAAGCAATTGTTAGACGCTTTGAATAATGAAGAAAATAAGACACAAAAAAAATTAAATGCCCAAAAATCACGAGGACAAAAAATTAAAAACGAAAAGGACTGGTAAAAAATGAAAAGTGTAAGATTTTACATATTAACTATATTGGTTTTTGCAACGCAAGTTCTTTTTGCGCAGATAGAATTTAAAACTTCTGTAAGCAAAAATAATTTAGGATTAAATCAGCGTTTTAGAATTGAATTTTCCGTTAACAAGCAAGGTGCAGATAATTTTAAACCGCCTTCATTTTCAAATTTTAAAGTGGTTGGAGGTCCAAGTTCCTCTGTAAGTCAATCTTGGATTAATGGAAAGGCAAGTTATTTGCAAAGTTATATTTATATACTTGAACCAAAAAATGAAGGAGAATTCACCATTGAGCCTGCTACT
>JBAZGP010000084.1:0-7246 GCA_041652835.1 Lutibacter sp.
AATGCCACTGGAACGGGAATTTTATGGTATGACACAGAAACCTCAGCTACACCTTTAAACGGAACAAACTTATTAGCCGATGGCGATTATTGGGCTTCTCAAACGGATGGAACTGGTTGTGAAAGTATTAATAGATTGGTTGTAAATGTTACCATAACAAAAACTTTACCTCCAACAATAACTGAAACCAATCAGACATTTTGTAAGATTGAAGCTAAAACAGTTGCCGAATTAGTTGCCACTGGAACAGGAATTTTATGGTATGATACAGAAACTTCAGCGACACCTTTAAATGGAACAGATTTATTAACCGATGGTGATTATTGGGCTTCTCAAACAGATGGAACTGGGTGCGAAAGCACAACAAGATTAGTTGTAAATGTTACTATTTTAAATTCACTTTCACCAACAACTACAGAGAGCAATCAATCATTTTGTGAAATTGAAAAAGCAACTATTGCTGATTTAAATGTTACGGGAAGTGCCATACTTTGGTATGCAACTGAAACTTCGACTTCTCCTTTAAATACAACAGATTTATTGACAAATAACACCTATTGGGCAAGTCAAACCGAACCAACTTCAGGTTGTGAAAGCGCAACCAGATTATTGGTAAATGTTTCAATTACAACCGTACCACCGCCAACAACTACAGCTATAAATCAGTCGTTTTGCAAAATTGAAAATCCTAAAGTCTCAGATTTAAGCGCTTCAGGATCAGGAATACTTTGGTATGCAAGTGAGACTTCTGCAACGCCTTTAAATTCAACTGAATTGTTGATTAATGGAGCTTCTTATTGGGCATCACAAACCAATGGTGCTTCAGGCTGTGAAAGTGTTGTAAGATTGGTAGTTACAGTTATAATTTATAATCCAATTAGACCAACTACAACCGATGCTACTCAAGAGTTTTGTTTATCTGATAACCCAACAGTAGCTAATTTACAGGCAAGTGCAAGCAATGCTGCTTATACAATAGTGTGGTATGATGCAACCGGCAGCGCTCCATTTACAGCTGGCACAGCTTTAATCGATGGTGCTACCTATTATGCAGCAGAAGCAATTTTAGGTTGCGAAAGTGCTGACAGATTGAGTATTACTGTTACAATTAATGATGCTTTACCTCCAACTATTTCGACTATCACTCAGAGTTTTTGCGCATCATCATCTCCAAAAATTTCAGATTTAAATGTCTCAGGAGATGAAATTGTATGGTATGCTTCTGAAACTGATAGCACACCTTTAAATTCATCAGAACTACTAGTTAATGGTGAAAATTATTGGGCTGCACAAACAAATCCTACAACAGGGTGTATTAGCTCAATGAGAAAAGTGGTAAACGTAATATTAACAGACCCAGGTACCCCGGCTATTATTTCGCGAGGTAATGAGTTTTGTATAATTGATAAACCAACGTTGGCGGATTTAGACATAAACGTTTCTGCAAATGGTGGTGGCACAATTTCCTGGTACGATTCTTATCCAAACGGAAATCTTTTAAGTGCATCCACAACATTGGTTGAAGGTGAAACTTATTATGCTATAGAAACTTTGAATAATGGTTGCAAAACTATGAACCCTCTTGCCGTAACTGTTTCTTTGGAATCCTGTGACCAATATGATATTGTAATTTATGATGGATTTTCACCAACTGGTAACGGAATAAATGACACCTTCAAAATTGGAAATCTTCGCGAACTTTATCCTAATTTTAAAGTTGAATTTTATAACCGTTGGGGTAATTTAATATACACTGCAAATGCGGGAAATCCCGATTGGAACGGAAGATTGAATGGTAATGATGAATTGTCTCCAGCTGGCGTATATTATTTTATTATTTATTTCAACAAAAATGATAGAAAACCTATTCAGCGAAGATTATATTTAAGCAGATAACCCAAAGTTTAAACAAATATTTGATACCTAAAAAATGAAAAATATACTAATAACGTTTACTGCACTTTTTGTAACAGTAATTATGTGGTCGCAACAAGATGCTCAATATACACAATACATGTACAATATGAGTGTTGTAAACCCTGCATATACAACCGGTAATATTGGGGTTATAAATTTAGGCGCATTACACAGGACCCAATGGGTTGGCGTAGATGGCGCACCAAAATCTTCAAATATTTTTGTCCATGCACCAATTAATGAGAAAATTGAAGTCGGTTTTTCTTTGGTGAACGATAATATTGGCGATGTGGTTAAAGAAAATAATCTTTATGTTGATATTGCCTATAAATTAAATTTCGAAGAAAACGGAAGTTTATCATTCGGTTTAAAAACGGGTGTTACTTTTTTTGATGTTAATTTTAACGGATTTGAATTGGAATCTGGTGATGTTTTCACCGATCCCGATTTTGCTGAAAACATCAATGAATCCTACTT
This sequence comes from Lutibacter sp., assembly GCA_041652835.1. Classification (GTDB taxonomy): domain Bacteria; phylum Bacteroidota; class Bacteroidia; order Flavobacteriales; family Flavobacteriaceae; genus Lutibacter. The sequence goes on from JBAZGP010000084.1 coordinate 2,395, forward strand.
TAATATGGGTGCTGGTATTTATTACAATACCGATAATTATTATATCGGACTTTCCATTCCCAATATTTTAGATGCAAAACATTTAGATAGAGATAATGGAAAATATCAAGGAACTGAACAAGCGCACACCTTTTTAACCGGTGGCTACGTTTTTGAAATTAATGAACTGTTTAAACTTAAACCAGCATTTATGGCAAAAGCCGTAAAAGGAGCACCTATATCACTTGATTTAACCGCCAATGTTTTATACAACAATAAAGTTGAATTTGGCGTGGGCTATAGATTAGAAGATGCATTTAGCGGAATGGTAAATTTTAAGGCAACTCCGGAATTGCGAATCGGTTACGCTTATGACCATACCATTTCTAACCTTGGACCATTTAGTTCAGGGTCGCATGAAATCTTTATCTTGTATGATTTAGGTTTGTTAAACAAAAGCTCTGATACATCACCAAGATTCTTTTAAAAAACAATTTTTAATATGAAAAAACTAACCTTTCTGCTACTAATTATTGCAAGCTCAACACATCTAACGGTAGCGCAAAATTTAAAATACGCAAACCAATTATTCGAAAAAAGAGCCTATATAAATGCGGCTGAAGTATTTTTAAATGAAGAGCCAAAAACACAGGAAGTGTTAGAGAAACTCGGTGACAGCTATTATTTTAATACCAAAATGGATTTAGCGGCGCAATGGTACAAAATATTGCTTCAAAAATATGAAGATAAAGTTGATGCCACTTATTTATTTCGCTATTCCCAAGCACTTAAAGGAATTAAAAACTTTAATGAAGCTGACCAATGGTTTAATAAATACAATGATAAAAAACAATTGGTGCCAGGTGAAAATTTAGAAACTTTACCGTTTTTTGAAAAATTAAATGCAGAAACAAAAAATCCGTATGCTGTTCAAAAGTTAACTATAAATTCAAAATATTCTGATTTTGGGCCTGCTTATTTTGGTGACAAAGTAGTTTTTACCTCATCAAGAGATGGAAAAAGATTATTCGTATGGAACAATCAGCCTTATTTAGATTTATACCAATCTGATGTTAATAATGCCGACTTAACCAACGTCGTTCCATTTTCCAAATCCATCAATACAAAGGTGCACGAATCAAGTGCGGTATTCACTAAAGATGGACAAACTATGTACTTTACACGAAATAATGTAAAAGGTAAAAAAAGCCAACGGGACAAAAATAAAGTTGCCCATTTAAAAATTTACAAAGCGCAATTTGTTAATAATGCTTGGACTAATATTACAGAACTTTCATTTAATGGTGATAATTACTCCGTAGAACATCCTGCTCTTAGTCCTGATGAAAAACAACTTTATTTTGCATCTGATATGCCTGGCACAATTGGTTCATTTGATTTGTTTGTGGTGGATATAAATACAGATGGAACTTTTGGATCTCCAAAAAATTTAGGGCCAAAAATTAACACCGCACAAAGAGAACAGTTTCCTTATGTAAGCAGTGAAAATACCCTGTATTTTGCTTCTGATGGACATTTTGGAATGGGCGGATTGGATGTTTTTAAAAGTAAGATTTCTGATGAAACCTTTTCCTCAACAACAAATTTAAGCGATATTATTAATAGCAATTTAGACGACTTTGCTTTTATTGTTGATGAAGAAAACGGAAGCGGTTATTTTTCTTCAAATAGAAGTGGCGGAATGGGTGATGATGACATTTACCGATTTACACAAGAAAAAACTTATTATGTGCAAGGACTTGTTAAAAACAAAAACAATTCAGAACTTATTCCAGGGGCTTTGGTTACTTTATTTGACGACAATGACAATGTAATTGATGAAATGATTGTTGGCGATGACGCTGCCTATTCCTTTAAAATTGAAAAAAATAAAAATTACAAAATAAGAGGAAGCAAAAAATCATTTAACCCTTCAGAAGTTGAATTTTCAACCAATAATAAAGGAGAAATTATCAAAAATATTTTATTGCTATTACAATCTTATGATGATGCAGAGGGAGATATTGTGACAGATTTAGATAAAATTCAAATAAAGATCAGACCTATTTATTTTGATTTCGATAAATCAAATATTCGTCCAGATGCGGCAATTGAACTTAAAAATGTAGTTGACATAATGAAAAAATATCCTACTATGGTTGTCGAAATAAACGCTCATGCAGATTGTAGGGGAAGTGATGCATACAATTTGATTTTATCAGAAAAACGCGCAAAATCCGTTTTAGATTATATGGTAAGTCAAGGTATTTCTGAAAACAACTTAAAATCCGTTGGTTACGGAGAAACCAAGCCAATAAACGAATGTACAACAGAAGATGTTTGTACCGAAGAAGGTTATAGCTTAAACAGACGATGTGAATTTCTCATCATCAATTAAAATAAATCTTAAAATAATTTATAAAGCCGCTTTTTAGCGGCTTTTTTAATACAACATTTACCCTTCGACTAACTCAGCGTAAAAAAGAATTCAATTGGTATAACTTTTGTTAACTTTACACAAACAACAAATGTCTTATGAGAAAATTTGCCGTTATACTTACAACTATCCTGTTATTTTCAGCTTCAACACAAGCACAACAAGCAAACAATTATGAGAGTTCATGGAAACAAGTACAGAAATTTGAAGAAGGTAATCTTCCAAAATCGGCTTTAAAAGAAGTCGATAAAATTTATGCGAGTGCTAAAAAAGAAAATAATGCTCCGCAACTCATAAAAACACTGCTGTTTAAATCTAAATACGCATTAATCCTTGAAGAAGATGCGCAGTTAAACATTATAAACGCTTTCAATACAGAGATTTCAACTACAAAATTTCCTATAAAAAATATGCTACAGAACGTATTGGCAAATTTATATTGGCAGTATTTTCAACAAAATAGATGGCAATTTTACAACAGAACAACAACAGAAAATAAAGTTGATGTTACAGATTTTAGAACCTGGGATTTACAAACTCTATTTTCAGAAATTGATATTCAGTTTCAAAAATCCTTACAAAATGAATTGCTTTCCCAACAAACCGATTTAAATAATTTTAATGCAATCTTAGAATTGCAGAAAGATTCCAAAATATTTCGGCCAACTTTATATGATTTTTTGTCGCACAATGCTTTAGATTTTTATAAATCTTCTGAAACTTCCATTACAAATCCAGTTGATCAATTTGAAATTTTCGACGAAAAATATTTGGCCAATTTTAATGAATTTTCAGCTATAAAATTGGAAACCAAAGACAGTTTATCACTTCAATTTAATGCTTTAAAAATTTATCAAAAATTAGCGGCATTTCACAAAAAGAAAAATAATACCAATGCTTTTATTGCCGTTGAACTTGAGCGATTAGAATTTGTAAAGGAACATGCAACCTTCAGCGAAAAAGAAACAATCTTCTTAAAATCCTTAATCGACTTAAAAAATGAATTTAAAACCTCGAAAGCTTCCACGTTAATAGATTTTGAAATTGCTTCTATTTACAACAATCAGGCAAATGAATATGTGCCAAAAACAAAAAGGGAACATCAGTTTAAACGCACAAAAGCATTGGAAATATGTGAAGAAGCTATCGCGAAATTTCCGAACAGTTTTGGAGCAGAAAAATGCAACATGTTAAAGCAACAAATTTTAAGCTTGTCGTTATCAATTATTGCTGAAAAGTATGTGTCCAATCTAAAAGACAACAAAGTATTGGTTTCTTATAAAAATGTAGAAAAATTGTATTTCCAAATTTTCAAAATAGAAGAAAAAGAAAAGGCAGAATTTGCGCGAATTTACAACGATTCAGCCAAAATAGAATTTATTAAAAAACTTGATTTTGTTGCTGGTTTCAATCAATCCTTAAAAACAGAAAACGATTATCAAGAACACAGCACCGAAATTTTAATTCCGCCGTTTGCCAACGGAAATTATTTGGTTTATGTCTCTACCTTTGAAACTTTAAATGCTAATAGCATTTTCGCCACTTCAATTGTCCAAGCAACTGATATTGCGCTTGTTGAAAACAACCAAATAAACATCAACAGTTTTCAAGTTGTTGATAGAAATACCGGAAAACCATTGGTTGACGCCAAAGTGAATATCAAAAATTACAACATGGGAAAATACAACAATCCCATAAATGAAAATTTTATTACAGACAACAAAGGACAAATCAATTTTTTAGCAAAAAGTTCTTACCGGGAAGTAGTGCTTACCGTTAAATATAACAATGAAACCGCCACATTTGGCGATTATTATTTGAATGAAAATAAGGATTTGACTCCCAAGCCTGATAAAATCGTCATCTCTTCATTTTTATTTACGGACAGAAGTATTTACAGGCCCGGACAAATTGTTTATTACAAAGGAATTATTTTAAAAACCTTCAAAAATAAATCGGAAACTGTTGCAGATGAATTTGTTAAAGTAACTTTATACAATGTAAACCGTGAAGTTGTAAATTCTATGGAATTAAAAACCAATGAATTTGGTTCCTTTAGCGGCGAATTTATACTTCCAACACAAGGTTTAACAGGAAATTATGCCATTGAAGTTGAAAAAGGTTCAAAAGAAAGTAAATTATTCGATTTAACCGGTGAATACAATTTGTCTTCCACAGAAATTTCAGTAGAAGAATACAAACGACCAAAATTTGAAGTCGAATTTAAACCAGTTACGGAAACCTATAAAATAAACGATACCATTACTGTAAATGGAAGTGCCATTGCTTTTGCCGGAAGTAACATTACCAACGCCAAAGTGATATATCGCGTTCACAGAAAAGTGCAATATCCAAAATGGTATTATTGGTACCGCCCCATTTTCCCAACCTCAAAAGCTCAGGAAATCAGTCACGGAGAAATGATGACAGATGCTC
>JBAZGP010000084.1:7256-11215 GCA_041652835.1 Lutibacter sp.
CATCAGCTTTAAAGCAATTCCCGATAAAAGTGTTGCTGCCGTAAATCTGCCTGTATTTATTTATGAAGTTACTGCCGATATTACCGATATCAACGGCGAAACCCGAAGTGCCACCTTCGAAATAAAAATAGGTTACCATGCTTTAATTGCAGAAATTAAAATCGAGCCCAAAATCGACAAGAATAAAAAGGACAATTTCTTAACGGTTGAAACCAAAAACTTAAATAATGAAGTGGTTTTTGCCAAAGGAATTTTAAAAATTTACAAATTACAGTCTCCAAAAAATGTGTTGAGAAACCGTCCTTGGAATGCACCTGATTATCAGGAGATTTCAAAAGAAACCTTCAAAAATAAATTTCCTCATGAAGCTTACAACAATGAAAACGCTGTTGAAAACCGGGAAAAAGGTACGTTGGTTTTTGAAGAGAAATTCGATACCTCAAAAAGTACAAAAGTAGCACTGAAAAACCTTCAAAATTGGCTCACTGGTAAATATATTATAGAATTGGAATCTAAAGACAAATTTGATCAGGAAGTTACTGATAAAGAGATTTTTACTGTTTTTAGCAACACTGAAAATCAGGTTTCAGACAATCAGCTATTTGTAATTTCAACCGATAAACAAAGTTACAAACACACCGAAAAAGTACGTCTTAAAATTGGTTCAGCTTCAAAAGAACTATTTGTAACTATCGACATTGAAAAAGATCATACAATAATTGACACTCAAATTATTCACCTTGCCAATAACTCAGAATTTATTGAAATTCCGGTTTTTGCAAAAGATTTAGGCGGTTTTGCTGTTCACTATAGTTTTACCAATTTTAATTCCTTTGAAAGCGGCACAATCCTTATTTCCGTTCCTTATCCAAAAAAGGAATTGGACATTGAAACCATTACGTTTAGAGATAAATTACAACCCGGAGAAAATCAAACCTGGAGTTTTAAAATAAAGGGAGAAAAAGGAGAAAAAGTGGCTGCGGAATTGTTGGCAAGCATGTACGATGCTTCTTTGGACGCTTTTAAACCACATAATTGGGAATTTAACCCAACCCAACAACCAATTTACAAGTCTTATAACACCAGAAAGGCCAATAACAGTTTTGGCAACACTTCCTTTAATTTCACAAATTTACCAACGTTTAACGACTATTCTTCCCAACAACAGTTTGACCAGCTAAATTGGTTCGGATTTTATTTTGCAAACAACAGAAGGTTCTATACTTTGAGAGGAAAATTTGAAGATGTTGAAATGGTTTCCAAGAAAGCCAATGTTGAAGAAATGGCCATGGCCGACAATGAAGTCTTACAAGAAGTTGTTGTGGTTGGCTACGATAAAAGCAACCTTGGAAATGCTGGTGAATTAAAAGAGAAGCCAGATTTTTCTGCAGTTAAAATTCGTAAAAACTTTAACGAAACTGCTTTTTTCTATCCGCATTTAACAACCGATAAAGAAGGAAATGTCAGTTTTAATTTTACTGCTCCTGAAGCATTAACACGTTGGAAATTACAATTGTTGGCACATACCACAGCATTGGCTTCAGCCACAAAAACTTTAACAACCGTTACCCAAAAAGAGTTGATGGTATTGCCAAATCCTCCTCGTTTTTTGCGTGAAGGAGATACTTTTGTGTTTTCAACCAAAATTTCAAATTTAACCACTAAAAGCTTAAATGGTTTTGCTGTTTTGGAATTGACAGATGCCATTACAGGAAAAGAAATTAATGCGCCGTTGGGAAATATTTTTCCAACCCAAAAATTCACTGTTGATTCAAAAGGAAATACCCAAATAAGTTGGAAGCTTGAAATCCCAACAACAGTGCAGGCAATTCAATACAAAATCATTGCAAAAGCCGGCGATTTCAGTGATGGTGAACAAAATGTACTGCCAGTTCTATCGAACAGAATGTTGGTAACGGAAACGTTGCCAATGTGGGTTAGAAGCAATCAAACCAAGACATTTAGTTTAGATAAATTGAAAAACAGCACTTCCACTACGCTAACTAACCATAAATTGACTTTGGAAATTACATCGAATCCAGCTTGGTATGCGGTGCAGAGTTTGCCTTATTTAATGGAATATCCTTATGAATGTTCCGAACAAATATTTTCGCGTTATTACGCAAATGCCTTGGCGAGTCATATTTTGAAATCAAATCCACGCATTCAGGAAGTCTTTAACCAATGGAAAACGAGCGATGCCTTACTTTCAAATTTGGAAAAAAATCAAGAATTAAAATCTATTATTATTGAAGAAACACCTTGGCTGCGCGATGCACAAAGTGAGACTGAGCAAAAAAACAGAATTGCTTTGCTTTTCGACTTAAATAAAATGACTAACGAATTGCAAACTGCTGTTTATAAATTAAAAGAAATGCAGTTTGAAAATGGTGGTTTTCCTTGGTTTAAGGGAAGTAATTATCCTAATAGATATATTACCCAACACATAGCGAGCGGTTTCGGACATTTGAAACAATTGAATGTTGCCATCAACCAAAAAGAGGCTTCTGAACTCATTTTAAAAACAGTACACTTTTTAGATGAAGAAATTGTAACCGATTACCAAACGCTTTTAAAAGAAGCAGAAAAATTAAAAGAAAAAGAAAAGGACAGTAAAAAAGGTATAAAAGTAGCCGCTGATTATTTGGCCCAAAATCATTTGGGTTATTTACAGTTGCACTATTTATATATGCGAAGTTTTTACAAGGATTTAAAAACTGATAAAAAGACACAAACTGCCATAGATTATTACACAAACCAATCTGCACAATATTGGAAGGAAAACAATTTATATTCTAAAGGATTAATTGCCTTAATTCAGCATAGAAATAAAAATAAAATGGTTGCTTCTGCCATTTTAAAATCGCTTAAAGAAAACAGTATTGTTAGCGAAGAATTGGGAATGTATTGGAAAGAAAATGTTGGAAGTTGGTATTGGTATCAGGCACCTATTGAAACTCAAGCCCTGTTAATTGAAGCTTTTTCAGAAATTGAAAATGATATCGCAACGGTTGATGAATTAAAAATTTGGTTGTTAAAAAACAAACAAACCAACAGTTGGAAAACAACCAAAGCAACTACAGAAGCCGTTTATGCCTTATTATTGCAAGGAAATGATTGGTTATCGGTAAGCGAATCAGTTGAGGTAACTGTTGGTTCTCAAAAAATTGAACCTTCCGTAAAAGTAGAAGCTGGAACTGGCTATTACAAAACTTCATGGAACGGAAATGAAATTACACCAAATATGGGTGAAGTAACGCTCTCGAAAAAAGGAGAAGGAATTGCTTGGGGAGGTTTGTACTGGCAATATTTTGAGGATTTGGATAAAATAACAACTGCGGAAACACCGCTTAAATTAAATAAAAAGCTATTTATAAAATCAAATGCGGATAAAGGTAAATTGTTAACTGAAATAACAGAAAATTCGAAATTAATAGTTGGGGATTTAATTACGGTTCGAATAGAATTAAAAGTAGATCGTGCTATGGAATTTGTTCACATGAAAGATACGCGAGCCAGTGGTTTAGAACCCGTAAATGTATTGTCACAATACAAATGGCAAGATGGTTTGGGCTATTACGAAAGCACCAAAGACGCTTCAACAAACTTCTTTTTTGAAAATTTGCCAAAAGGCGTTTACGTTTTTGAATATGATTTGCGTGTAAATAACGCTGGTAATTTCAGCAATGGAATTACAACAATTCAAAGCATGTATGCACCTGAATTCAGCAGTCACAGTGAAGGCGTACGAATTAAAGTAGATTAATTATGGTTGCTGAGCGTAGCCGAAACACGGTTGCTGAGCGCGCAGTCGAAGCGGTTGCTGAGCGCAGTCGAAGCATTATTTTTTAGGAGGATATTTGCTTAATAATTTTTTAAACGCTTCAGCATAAAGTTGCTCTTTTTGGGCAATTTCAATGTTGTTTTGAAAATCGCCTTCATAAAAACCACGCCAAATC
>JBAZGP010000085.1:0-11023 GCA_041652835.1 Lutibacter sp.
CGGATTTAAAAGATTGTGAATTAATTATTGAAGCTGTTTTTGAGAATGAAAAACTAAAAAATAGTATCACCAAAGAAACCGAAGCGGTAATTAGGGAAAATTCAATTTATGCAACAAATACTTCTACTATTCCAATTACCAACTTGGCAAAAGCTTCTTCCAGACCGGATAAATTTATTGGGCTGCATTTTTTCTCCCCAGTTGATAGAATGCCTTTGGTAGAAGTAATTGTAGGTGAAAAAACTTCAGAAAAAACACTGGCCGCAGCAATAGATTTTGTCACTACCATACGTAAAGTCCCAATTGTTGTTAATGACGGACGGGGATTCTTTACTTCTCGCGTTTTTGGAAAGTTTGTAAACGAAGGAATAACAATGCTTTCTGAAGGCATTCCCCCAGCAGTTATAGAAAATGTGGCTAAAAAAATTGGAATGCCTGTCGGTCCTTTAGCTATTTCAGATGAAGTGAATCTAAAATTGATGCTTGACATTATGGGTGAAGATCCTACGCTTACCGAGCATGAAAAGCAATTAGAAAAAACCATTGAAGTTATGGTAAAAAAATATGGCAGAACCGGAAAAAAAGAAGGTAAGGGATTCTATGAATACCCTGAAGGAGCGCAAAAATATATTTGGCCGGAATGGGAAAATATTTTTCCTGTTCACAACAACTATGATGAAGAGGAAGTAGGCAGAAGAATGCTTTTTGCCATGGTTATAGATGCGTATAAATGTATTGAATCCGGTGTGATTAAAGAACCAAAAGATGCGGATGTTGGATCTATTCTTGGCTTGGGATTCCCTATTTATACAGGAGGCGTTATGTCCTATATAGATTATATTGGAGCCCAAGATTTTGTTGCTTACAGCGAGCTGTTGTCAAAAAAATTTGGGGAGCGTTTCAAATTACCAATCAGTCTTATAGATCGCATAGAAAAAGCAGGAAACAATAGGGTATTCTATAAAAATTAACAAATTAGTAAAATCAAGGTTTATGTTACAAAATATATTATTAGAAAGAGAAGTATACGCATCTGAAGAACACAAAATGATGCAAAAAATGGTGCAGGATTTCATTACAAATGAAGTTTTGGAACATGTAGATCAATGGGAAAAAGACGGAATGGTAAGTCGTGAAATATGGGAACGTGCCGGAGACTTAGGATTGCTTTGCATGGATATGCCCGAACAATATGGCGGTAGTGGTTTGGATTTTACCTTCAACGCTATACTTATTGAGGAATTCTCAAAAAAAGGAATTTCCGGACCGGGCTTTTCATTACACTCAGACATTGTTGCGCCCTATATTTTAAAATATGGCACAGAAGCTCAAAAACAAAAATATTTACCAATTATGGCAACTGGAAAAATAATTACGGCCATTGGTATGACAGAGCCAAACTGTGGCAGTGATCTTCAGGCCATTCGGACAACTGCAGTAGATAAAGGAGACCATTATTTGGTAAACGGACAAAAAACCTTTATTACCAATGGTTATATGTGCGATATGGCAATAGTCGCCGTAAAAACCAACAAAGGAACAGAAAAAGAAGGTGTTTCATTATTAATTATCGAAACTGCTTATGAAGGTTTTGAAAAGGGAGTTCCTTTTAAAAAAATTGGAATGAAATCTCAGGATACCTGTGAACTATTTTTTGACAATGTAAAAGTTCCAAAAGAAAATTTGTTGGGAGCGGAAGGAAGTGGTTTTAAAATTATGATGACAGAATTAGCTCGAGAACGCTTGACTGTAGCTATAGCCGCAATAGCAGGAGCAGAAGGTTCTATCATTAACACCATTGAATACACTTCTACAAGAACCGCATTTAACCAACCTATTGCCGGATTTCAAAATACCCAATTTAAATTGGCTGAATGTGCTACCGAACTGCAAATTCATCAAGCTTTTGTTGATCGTTGTATTCTATTGTTAGCCGAACATAAATTGACTGCGGAAAGCGCTTCTATGGCAAAATATTCAGCTACAGACATGTGCAGTAAAGTAGTGGATGAATGTTTACAGCTATTTGGCGGTTATGGTTATATTTGGGAATACCCAATTGCCAGAATGTATGCAGATAACAGGGTTGCAAGAATTTACGCTGGAACAAATGAAATCATGAAATTATTAATTGCACGCGGTTTATTCAAAGAATTGTTTCATCAAATGAAAGAGATGAAAAAAATGCATAAAAAGTAACATGAAAATTGATGATTTTAAGGTTGTTACCACCATTAATGTGCAATGGGGTGAAATGGACGCTTTTAGGCATGTAAACAATGTTTCTTACGTTCGTTGGGGTGAAACTGCCAGAATTGAATATTTTATAGCAGTGGGTTTGATTAATTCCGCACCGGAAGAATCAGAATATGCCCCGATTTTAGGATTCCAATCTGTAAAATATATAGCACCTTTAGATTATCCGGATACTGTAAAAATTGGAACCAGAGTAGAAGAAATTAAGGAAGACCGGATTGTTTTTCGTTCTTATTATTTTAGTAAAAAAATAAATAAGTTGGTTTCTATTATGACCCATGAAGTTTTAATTATTGATTATAAAAAAGGCTCAAAAGTATCAGTTCCTGGCTACTTAATTGAAAAAATTAAAAATTTGGAAGGACAAACAGATTTCTTAAAAACCCATTTATGAAAGAAATAAAACCTTTAGAAGGCATTTGTATTTTGGATTTCACACGACTTTTGCCAGGGCCGTTGGGAACTAATTTATTAAGTGAAATGGGAGCAGAGGTTATAAAAATTGAAAGCCCAAAAAGGTTAGATTATACCCGATTTTATCATCCAAAAATAGATGAAAATTCGGTTTTATTTCATTTGTTGAATCACAATAAAGAATCCTTAATCATAGATTATGAATCGAAGGAAGGGAAGGAGTTGATTAAGGAAAAAATTAAAAATGCAGCCATTCTTATTGAACAATTCAGACCCGGAGCTATGGCAAGTTTTGGGTTTTCTTTTGAAGAAGTTAAAAAAATAAATCCTAAAATTGTTTATATTTCTATTACGGGTTACGGACAAACAGGAGATTTAAAAGATAAAGCAGGTCACGACCTTAATTTTTTAGCGCTGTCTGGATTGTTAGATTTAAATAGAGACGAACAAGGCAAACCCGTAATTCCCGGATTTCAAATTGCTGACATTGCAGGAGGATCTTATATGTTATTATCAGCCTGCACTAGCGGATTGTTAGCACAACAGCGCCATCAACAAGCACAATATATAGATTTGTCTATTTTACATGCATCCATTCCAATGGGAGCGATTGCACACGGAATGCTGCAAGGGGACGTATCCTATAAAGATACGCCTATTTTAAGCGGATTATTGGTTAATTATAATGTGTATGAATGTAAAGATGGTAAATGGACTGCCCTTGCCGCGCTGGAGTTAAAATTCTGGAATAGTTTCTGTGAAATGATTCAAAAACCAGATTGGAAAGTTTCTGACGTAACAGAACTGGTTCAAGGTGTTTTTGACAAGGAAAAATTAGAAATGTTGTTCAAAGAAAAAACCAGAGATGAATGGATTTTTCAGGCAAAAGAATATGATATCTGTCTTTCTCCAATTTTATCCCAACAGGAAGTTTCTCAACATCCACAAATCATTGATAGCTGTGTTTTTAAGGAGGTTTCTATTCAGGGAAATGCCATTCAAACTTATTCAAATCCTTTTAAAATTTACAGTAGCGAAGCTTAATCTATTAAGGAAAACCCGATAACAATCACATAAAAAGTCCAAATTTTTTGATTTTGGTCAATTAAATCGGCTTTATAAATACGTACCTTTATTCTTTTAATTTAAAATGAAACTTATGAAAAATATACTATTTGTCTTGACAAGCAATGATTCTTTAGGGTCTACCGGCCATAAAACAGGATTTTGGATAGAAGAATTTGCAGCACCTTATTATTTACTGACAGATAAAGGTGATAGAATTACTATAGCATCACCGAAAGGAGGCCAACCTCCAATTGATCCAAATAGCGAGGTTGACGCAGCTGCCACACCAGCAACTGTGAGATTTAATAATGACGAGGAAACAAAGAAAAAATTAGCAAATACCTTAAAACTGGAAAATATTAATCAAGAAGATTTTGATGCTGTTTTTTATCCAGGTGGCCACGGTGTACTTTGGGATCTTGTTGAAGATAAAAAGTCAATTTCACTTATTGAATCTTTTTATAACAACGGAAAACCAGTGGCTTTTGTATGTCACGCACCAGCAGTTTTAAAGCATGTTAAAGGAAAAGACGGAAAACCATTGGTAAATAACAAAAAAGTAACTGGTTTTACCAATGAAGAAGAGTCCGCAGTACAGCTTACTGATGTTGTTCCTTTTCTTTTAGAAGAAATGCTTAAAGAAAATGGTGGAAATTATTCAAAAATAGGAGATTGGCAACCTTATGCTGTGGAAGACGGTTTATTGATTACTGGTCAAAATCCAGCTTCTTCAGAAAAAGTTGCTGAATTGCTAAATAAAAAATTAAGTTAAGTTATGAACAACAAACAACCCTTATTGCAACCTTACAATAAAAACGGGTTAATACTTAAAAACAGAGTGGTAATGGCTCCAATGACCAGAAGCAGGGCAAATAATCCAGAATTTAAACCAACAGAAGAATTGCAAGCAGTTTATTATGCCCAACGCGCCTCGGCTGGTTTAATTATTACCGAAGGTTCCCAAGTTTCTGAAGATGCTGTAGGATATATAAATACGCCCGGAATTTATTCAAAAGCGCAAGTAGAAGGCTGGAAAAAGGTAACCGAAGCTGTTCATAAAAAAGGAGGGAAAATATTTATTCAGTTGTGGCACGTGGGAAGGGTTTCTCACCCAGATTTCCATCACGGAGAATTGCCTTTGGCGCCATCGGCAATCAATCCAAACAGCAAATCATTTACGCCACAAGGGTTTAAAGATACGGTAACACCAAAAGAAATGAGCATTGAAGATATAAAAACGACCATCAACGATTTTAAAGAAGCTGCAAAAAACGCTATTGAAGCTGGCTTTGATGGCGTAGAAATTCATTCTTCCAACGGCTATTTGTTTCATCAGTTTTTTAATCATTGCTCCAACCAACGAACCGATGCTTATGGCGGAAGCATGGAAAACAAAACACGTTTCTTTTTTGAAGTGTTGGATGCGGTTAAAAAAGTAATTCCAGAACAAAAAATTGGGGTAAGGTTCAACCCTTCTATGCATAATTTACATGGAATAACTGTTGACGAAGAAACCATTCCAACATTTGATTATATCATTAATAAATTGAACGATTATCAATTGGCTTATGTTCATTTATCTGAACCATTTACAGATGTTTCCGAAGTTCCCTTTGCCGTAAAAAACATTGCAAAACATTACCGGCCTTTATATCACGGGACTTTAATGATTAATGGCGGATTTAATCAGAAAACTGGGAATACCATTATTGAAAGGGGAGAAGCTGATTTGGTTGCCTTCGGAAAGCCATTTATTTCAAATCCGGATTTGGTGGAGCGTTTTGACCATAATATTGAACTGTCCAGATGGAATAAAGACACTTTTTATACTCCGGATAAAAAAGGATATTTGGATTATGAACCGGTTAAAATGTAATTGAAAAATTAAAATCAATAAAAATAGCGCCTTATAAGCGCTATTTCTATGTTTCTTAAAACTTTTTGGATTAAATTTAGTAATTGTTTAAAGTGTATTACAACTTTAAATGATTAATTTCATCTTCATATTTATTAAAAACTTCTGTAATTTGAAGGTGTTTTTCTGAAAATGTTTTGTTTAGGGTATCCAGAACTTTTTCAAGTTCTTTATTAGGATAATTAAATAAATCTACCTGAAGGTGACCCACTTTTACCACCAGACTCTCAGTAGTATTTTTAATATCTTCAATTTTTCTTAAAATTCCTTCTTTGATTTCAATACTTGCTTTTTCCATAATATATATATTTTTTTATTTTCATTTTAAAGATTAATGGCAACTATTGCCTTAATATTTTAAAGTTACACATAATATTTTGAAAATAATAATTTACAATGTAAAAATACGCTCAAAACCAACAATTAACGTTTTATAATTTATAGTGAATTTTAGTATCAGCCGTAAGTTTTTGTTTTATAATGTTAGCGTTAATGGAGCACTTATGATTCATTTAATGTTATTTACCCAAGTTTTTATTGTGATGACAGTAAACAATATTTTACCACAACAGAATTTGATACGATTAAGATGAAACAAGTCTATAATCAGTATCGAGATAAGTTTAACTTACCCTTTCCTGAAGAAATAAGAGAAATAAGGGCAAAATATGGAATTTCCGCATCTAAAATGTCTGAAATTTTAGGTTTTGGAGCCAATAGTTATAGAAATTATGAAAATGGAGAAGTTCCAAATCAATCTAATGCCAATTTAATACAATTGGCAAAGGATCCAGTGAAATTTAAATCATTAATAGAGATAAGTAGTTTTTTTGAAGAAGATTCAAAAGAAAGAACAGCATTATTGAACAGCGTTGAACGTTTAATTTCAGAAAATAGAAGATTAAAATCATTGTTCAGTTTTGAAAATTATTTATTAGGAAACTCATTGCCAGATAATTATACAGGCTATATTAAACCTAATATTGAAAAGCTTACAGAAATGGTTGTCTTTTTTGCTGAAAGAATGAAACCATATATTACTCAGTTAAATAAATTATTATTCTATTCTGACTTCCTACATTATAAGCATGAAGTAGTATCCATTAGTGGAGCTCGCTATAGAGCAATTAACATGGGGCCTGTTCCAAATAATTATGATAGTATTTTTGATTATATTGAAAGTACAGGTGCAATAAAAATAATTAAAAGTGAAAAGGATTGGGGATATAGTAAAGAATTTATTCATAATAGGGAATTTAATCCTGAAAAATTTACAGATAAAGAATTAGATGTTCTATATAGCGTATTTCAAGAATTTAAAGGTAAAACCACAACTGAAATTATTGAACGAAGTCATCTTGAAGAAGCTTGGAAAAATAATTTTGAAAATGGGAAAAGTTTGATCGATTATAATAAATATGCATTTAACTTAAATTTATAATCGGATATTTCTATAGATTTAATGAATTTATAGTAAAATTTAGTATCAGTTTTAGGATTGTGTTTTATAATGTTAGCATTAATAGAGCACTTATTATGTTAACTAATGAAAGAAGGGAAGTGTAATGTGTGAAATAGGTATCATTTCTCTATTAATCATTTTTTTTTGCATATTTTTACGTCAAATACTACACTATTAAATGGCTGCTGCTGAACAAATAAAAAGTTTAATTAAATCATTCAGTGAAGGTGACGATTCACGCTTCTATGCTACAGCTATGCAAATAGCTGCTGCAGAAGCACGTAAAGGACATCAAGACCTTGCAGAAGAGTTGAAAAAATTAATTCAAGATTCGAAAAAATCTAAAATTAATGAAAGTACTCTAAAGAGATTACCTGTAAATGCGGCGCAAAAAGAGCTTAATGATTTATTAGAATTCTCGAGACCTGATGATAAATTGAAAGATATGGTCTTATCTATTAAACTAAAAAAAACTATTCAAAGAATTTTAGATGAACAACGTCAAATAGAAAAGTTAAGACAACACAATTTATTTCCTAGAAAAAAAATACTATTAACTGGACCTCCAGGTTGTGGAAAAACAATGACGGCAAGAGTGATATCTAATGAATTAAGTATTCCTCTTTTCGTAATAAGACTTGATGGTCTAATAAGTAGGTATATGGGAGAGTCAATAGCTAAACTTCGTTTGGTCTTTGATACAATGAAAGAATTTAGAGCCGTTTATTTATTTGATGAATTTGATAGTATTGGAACAACTAGAAGTCAAGGAAATGAGGTTGGAGAAATAAAAAGAGTACTTAATAGTTTTTTACTTCAAATTGAAAAAGATGATTCAAATAGTCTAATAATTGCGGCAACTAATATGCCTGAAAATTTAGATGAAGCATTATTTAGACGATTCGATGATATTATAAATTATCCATTACCTACGGAAGAGCAAATCTTTAAATACTATAAAAGGGAACTTTTAAAAAACGAATTAATAAGCGAAAATATTCTAATTGAACTTTCAAAAAAATCTATCGGACTAAATTTTTCAGACTTAGAAAAAATTTGTCAAGATTTTCTAAAAAATATTATCGTTTACGGAAAGGAAGAGTCAAGTTTAGAATTTTTATTTGAAATTATTAATTCAAGAAAAAGATCTTTCTAAAATAGTATGTCTGACTTAAATCACATTTTTCTTAATGGAAATAATTCTTCTTTGCCTTATAGCACTTATGGTGGTGGTAAATTTCATCATAAAGATGGTAGAGATAGAAGAGGGCATGGATTAGGCATAAAAAATTCTTTTAGTTCTGCTGTATATGAGTTTACTGACGGAAATGAAGAATATGAATTTGTCTATATAGAGTTTGAATCTGCATTAAATTTTGAATTAGCTTTCGATAGTTTTGAAGATGCTGCTGGAAATTACAGACTTGCATCTTGCAAAGCTGAATTTAGTACTGATGCTGATGGTAATCAGCAAATTGTATATAAAATTGCGGTTTATTTAAATAAGAAAGCTGTTTCTAATTTTTTAAATAAAGTTGAAAAATACTTAACTGAGGAAACTATAACAGGTAAACCAAAAAACCAGAATTTAATAGCGAATATTGAAAATATTAGAGCAGCTACTCTAGAAAGTTTTTGGCAAGAGCCTGAAATAGATTTTCCAAGCTCAAATGTAAGTGTATGGTGGGAAGTTTGGTTTAGTGGTGCTAATAAAGAAGTTGTACAAGAAACATTAAATTCTTTAGCTACAGATAGTCTTTTAACTAATAATAGACTACTTGTTTTTCCAGAAAATATTGTAGGTTTAATTAAAGCTACTCCTGAAGAATTAGGAGAAAGATTGCTTTATGTAGATAATTTAGCAGAAATAAGAAAACCTATTGAAACCGCTGACTTTTTTACAAATCTCGATAAAGATTGGGAAGGTAATTTTATTAATGATTTACGTGATAGAATTAATAATCAAATAGAACAAAATAATGTTTCAGTTTGTTTGTTAGACTCTGGAGTTAATCGAGTAAATCCTCTATTAGTAGATTTAATTCCAGAAAGAAATTTAGATTCAGTAAATCCAACTTGGACAAATTCTGATTCTTACAGACAAGGACATGGGACTCCAATGGCTGGTCTTATTATATATGGGGATTTGAACGATCCATTGACTTCTAGTGCACAAATCAATGTCTCTAACAATATAGAAAGTATTAAAATTGTTGATCGTTCAGCAAATGATCCGGATTTATATGGACAGATAACTCTTGAAGCCATCGCTATTGGTGAAATTATGAATCCCGAAAATAAAAGAGTCGTTTGTTTGGCAGTTACTTCTCCAGATAATAAATATTTAGGAAGACCATCTTCTTGGTCTGCCGCGATTGATCAAAAGATGTTTGGATCAATTGAAGATAGGAATAATAATACTGTAATTTTAGTTTCAAGTGGAAACTTATCATTTGCCGATAGATTATATTATCCTATCTCAAACGATGATCTATCAATAGAAGATCCAGCCCAAGCATTTAATGCTATAACTGTAGGAGCATATACAGACAAGGATAGATTAGATGTTGCAACTTATCCAGGAGCACAACTACTGGCTCAAAGAGGTCAAATGTCACCTTGTAATACGACTTCAGTAAGTTGGAATAAAAAATGGCCAAAGAAACCTGATATTGTTTTTGAAGGTGGTAATGATGGTATATTTAATTCAGGTATTTTAGATGAAGAATCATTAAAACTTTTGTCTACAGGAGTAGGTGGTATAGGAAGGTCATGGCTATCAACTATGGCTGATACAAGCGCAGCAACTGCACTGGCTTCAAAATTTGCGGCTGAATTATATCAAAAATATCCAAGCTATTTACCTGAAACAGTTCGAGCCTTAATAATTCATTCTGCAGATTGGAATAGTATAATGCTGAATAATAGAAGTTTAGATAGTTTTTCTTTAGAAGAAAAATCTAAACTTTTAGAGAGAGTAGGTTATGGAATTCCCAATTTGAAAAAAGCTAAATATAGTGCTGAAAATTCATTGAGTATTATAGCTGAAAGGACTCTAAAACCCTTTAAGTTTGAAGAAAGTAGGGTTAAAACTAATGTTTTTCATTTATTTGATTTGCCTTGGCCAACGGATATTTTGTCAGATTTAGCTGAATTGGATGTGAAATTAATAGTAACTCTATCATATTTTATTGAACTAAATCCTGGAAATAAAAGATATGCTAGTGACCAATCATATAAATCACATGGCTTGAGGTTTAAAATGATTGATAAAAACGAAAGTCAAGGAGCTTTTCAAGCTCGAGTTAGTAAAGCCATAAAAGATGAACAGGATGATTATGTAGCTGAAGGTAGTGAGAATTGGATATTGGGAAGCCAAGTTAGAGATAAAGGCAGTATTCACAAGGATATTTGGGTTGGTGCAGCTGCTGATTTAGCATTAAGAAATAAAATTGCGGTTTATCCAGTTGGTGGATGGTGGAAAAACAGAAAAAAGCTCAATCGTTATGATTCATCAGTTAGATATAGTTTAATTATTTCTATTGAAACAAACGAAGCCGATATTGACATATATAATGATGTATTGAATCAGATTACAGTATCAATACCTATTGATATTTAATTATTATGTAAAATAGAATCTCGATGTAAAACTTGGCCTCATAAAACTTTGGTTAAAACAATTGGCGATGAGCGTCCATATTTTAGGGGTTTAGGAACATTCTTGCCAGCGCGCCAACTCACTCAAAATTGCAAAGATTCTCAATCTTTTCAATTTGTGCCGTCTAAAATATAGCGAATAAGCCACGTGACTAAAGAAATTGTAGTACTATAAGTCCAATTTCTATTTCATATAATAACATATTCTATAGATAATATGTTGTCTATATGGTGTATTTTTTGTATAT